>CAZLIG010000028.1:7982-15998 GCA_964559415.1 uncultured Rhodospirillaceae bacterium | reverse complement strand
TCGTGTTTGACGACGATCTCATTATCGTCATGAATTCGTGGCTTCGGGACTGGGATCATGTGGGGGATATCCTTACCGGGTCCACCACCGGCGGCGTCCATATACTGGGGGGCTTCTATAGGCCTCTGCAAATCCTGCTTTATCTGTTCGCTTTCCAGTTGGGCAATGGAGATGCATTTTGGTTTCATGCCCTGAATACGGCGTTGCACATAACGAATGCCTGCCTTGTGTACCGCTTGGGCACGAAGCTCGGGTTTAATGCCAAAGGAGCTTTTTTGGCAGCGCTCGTTTGGGGGCTACACCCGATCCATACTGAAGCCGTGACCTACATGAGCGCGACCGCCGATCCGCTTCATGCTCTGTTCTGCCTTTGGGGAATCATCCTTCTGCTGCCGGATTTTACCAAGCGCAAAATCCTTATGGTCATTCCGTTGTTCCTTTTGGGCATTGCCAGCAAAGAGGCGATGGTGGTGTTCCCGGCGCTCGTTGTCGTTACGCTGTTCTATGTAAGCCCGGAAAGGCTTAAGCCCAGCACCTACTTTCGGACCTGGCCGCTTTGGATCATCGCCTTCGCCTATGTTTACTGGCGTTCGACAACGCCCGGGTTCGATGGACCTCAGACCTACGGCAAGTTTTATGAGGCTGCGGCGTTCTCATCGCTCAAACTTTATGCGGAGCATCCGCTTTACAGGCTTTACACTTTTCTTGCGACGCTTCCGAATTATTTGGAACTGTTGGTTTGGCCGAGAGGCCTGCATATGGAAAGGCTTTTTCCAGTGCAGATGTCGCTGTGGACGGCACCTGTCGTTATTGGGGCAATTATGGCGACGTTTGCCGGGTGGTTTGTTTTCCATAGCTTTAAAACGCAACGCTGGACGGCGATGGGTTGGGGGTTGCTTTGGTTCGCGGCGGCTCATGCACCCGATACCGGCTTACTTATTCCCATGAACGCGCTGTTCCTTGAACATTGGATGTATTTGCCGACGGCGGGACTCTTTTTGGGGCTTGGGCAGACGCTTGTTGCGCTTGGAAAGCGGGGCCGGGTGATCTCGGTCGGATTCAGTACCGTGTCGATCGTTTTTGCCCTTATTTTTGCGGGAAAGACCTTAGCGCAGAACACCGTATGGCGCGATCCGGGGACCTTTTACCCTAACATTTTCGCCAACGGCGTGGCTTCGGCCAGGGCGCACAATAATCTAGCGCTCTGGTATTCGAAGCAGAGAAAGTATGTCGAAGCTATCGAGCAGTTTAACCGCGCCATCGCCATCTCGGACGTGTACGCCGAGACCCGATTTAACCTTGCACTCGTTTATTTAACAAACTCACAGGACAAGGAAAACGTTGACAAGGCTTTGGAACAACTGCTTCGGTCAATCGAAATTCAGCCTAATTTTTACCGGTCTTATCATGCGCTTGGCAAGATTTATGCGCAGGCACTTAACGACCCGGCGAAGGCGGAGTATTACTTTATGAAGGAGAAGGAGGCTTTTGGGGCCACGCATTAGATCCGATCAATTTCATTGACTCCGGGTTGTTAACTCCTTATAAAGCAGCCTCTTTTCGAGCGCGGTTTTATGTCTGTTCATCGATTTTTGGAGAAATCGCGCTCTTTTTTTGGTTTTGGACCAGCGATTCACGTTTGATATGGAAGCGCTTTTCGTTTTCACATTAAATGATCGCGGTCAGGAGAATTGAGATATGAAACGCACTTATCAGCCCAGCAAACTGGTCCGCAAGCGCCGCCACGGTTTTCGCGCCCGCATGGCCACCAAAGGCGGTCGCAAGGTTTTGGCCCGTCGCCGCGCTCAGGGCCGTAAAAAGCTGTCCGCTTAAGGACTCCACTTGAGCGCCGCTGGAAGCAAGCTCGAGATTTTGCGAAACCGCTCCGAGTTCTTGTCTGTCGCCTCCAGTGGAAAAAAGTGGGTTGCGCCCGGATTTATTCTTCAGGTTAGCGCGCCCCACGACCCTACCGAAAATGTCCGTTATGGACTGACTGCAAGCCGCAAGGTCGGCAATGCCGTGACGCGGAATCGCGCCCGGAGGCGGCTGCGTGCGCTTGCTCGCGAGATTATGCCTCAGGCCAGTTGCGGACATGACTATGTACTCATCGCCCGCCCTTCCACACCAACCTGCGCTTGGGCTGATTTACAAAACGATCTCACGAAGGGGTTGAAGAAGCTTAGGCTCTGGAGGAGCTAACGCTTCCTGCGGGCGGGAAGACGACAGCTCGGATTACTTCCGGACGATCACTCGATACTGATAAACCTTTGTGTCGCCATCTTCACGGGAGCGGATGATCATGTTTGTTTCCCCCTCACCGCCTTTTCCAGAGACGGTTACGACGTCGCCTTCATGTTCTGCTGAAACAAGGTCTTTGTTGCCTACCACAACCGATGCGACACGACCGCCATCGGGCATCTCGATTTGGGTGGCCATACCCGGCTGGATTTCGACGTCGGGGTTGTTGGCATTCGCTTGAATGATTTTAGGATGGGCCGTCGAGCACGCAGCAAGAAGAGCGGCGGCAAGAACTAGCGAAGAGAACTTGGAGAACATGGAAGCCCCCTGATGTGAATGGAATTTCGGTGGGCTGTGACGATAAACCGGATAGGCTTTTCAGGCAAGCGCTTACGCTGTCCTTTTGAAGTTCTTTGGCACGTAAGTCCGACTCGTGGTAGCTTCACGGCGCTGAGTCGCTTTTGTCCGCTCAATCGATGGAGGCCTATCATTTCTGACACGACGATGGAAAACGATTGCGGAATTATCGGATCGACCGATGTTCCTGATTACGTGGAAAAGCCCTACTTCTGGGCTTATGTGCGCCCTTGGGCGATCAAGTTCTGGGAGCGCGAGTGGCTTATCAACCTGATCCTCTGGTTCCATTACAAACGGTTACGCGACGAAGCTCTGGCGGCTTGGGGCGGCAATCTTCCGGGTCGCACTATTCAGCTTTCCTGCGCTTATGGGGCGCTCACGCCGCGCATTTACGAGCGTGTGGAGGCTTCCAGCGGGTCGCTCGATGTGGTCGATGTCGTGCGGAACCAGCTTAGGAATCTCTATCGCAAGCTTCCGAGGCCCAACAAGGTTCGTCTTTTGAACATGAACGCAACCGCGCTTGACTTGCCAAATGCGACGTATGACCGCGTGCTCATGTTCTTTTTGCCGCACGAGCTTCCGCGCGAACAGCGTGTGAAGGCTTTTAATGAGGCTTTTCGCGTCGTAAAGCCGGGCGGGTCCATCTTGGTTGTCGAGTTCTCGAGGCCGAAGTGGTTTCATCCATTACGTTATATCTATTTGCCCTTCCTCGCGTTTTTGGAGCCGTTTGCGTCGGATATCTGGAAGCATGACGATGTGACTGCATGGCTGCCGAAGCAGTATGCGGATAAGGTTGTCACGCGGAAGAAGATCTTTGGCGATTACTACCAGATCATAACCTTCAAGGCGTGATGGGCGAAAATAAGGGATTGAAGAGTGCCCTGCCCTTTGCCGACTACGCGTTTCCGGTAAAGGATTGGAATGGGCTTGTGTTGGTTGGGGAAGCTCCGGGTGCTGAGGAAGCGCGGCTTGGAAGGCCCTTTGTCGGGCGAAGTGGACAGCTGCTCGACAAGGTTCTGGAACAAGCGGGCATCAAGCGCGAAGAAACTATTATTGCCAACGTTTTCAGGTACCAGCCGCCGGCGAATAAAGTCGCCCATTTCTTTTCATCGAGACGAGCGGCTGAAACAGAAGGATATGGGCTTGCCGAAGAGTTCGGCAAATTCGGGAGCGCTTTTTGCAGAGCCGAGTTTGCTGGCGAGATCGTTCAACTGCGCAAAATGCTTGAACAGAAGAAACCCGATGTGGTTATGGCGCTGGGGCGTACACCACTTTGGGCGCTCACGGGCGAAAACGGGCTTTTGCAGAAAGTGGGCAAGCCTACGCCGTGCCGGTTGGCCCCCATGCTTGAGATTATTCCGACTTATCATCCGAGCTTTATCCTTCGCGGGAATTGGCGGCTGCAGGACGAGTGGCTTGAGCATTTTAAGCTCGCGCGCAGACGGATGAGAAGATAAAGGGATAGTTGGGTTGGTTCTGGAAAGGCGATTTCAGAAGCTTTTTAATCCAGTTTACAGAAGGCTTTGACGTCTTTTTCTATCAGCCGAGCGAATTTTTTTGCGCCTTGGGGGTTGAAGTGGCCTTCGTCTATGAAGTCGTCTTTGACGAAGTTGTCGATTCCAGCGTCGATGAAGCCATCGCGCAGCTCCTTGGCTTTTTTGCCCAATATCTCGTTGAACCTCGCTTCCAATGACCAGACATCCTTGTCGTTAACCAGCGGGAACCAGCCGTAGCGAGTTTCGGATTTCAGCGCGTCGCGGTTCATGATTTGGGCAATAAAAACCGTCGGTACTTTTCGAGCCCTGTTGATCCCCGACAGCGTCTGAACGTTATTCAGATATATTTTCTCTAGGCGTGCATCGGAACCTGCCTCCGGGGAAAGTTTGCTGAGGTCTTTTGGGAAGGCTGCGGTCTCGATGGCGCTTGAAAGCGTGCGCGAGGCGACAATAAAGAGCGGCGAGAAACCGCCTATGCGGAGAACTTTCCGCGTCTCGAGATCGCCAAGTTGACTGGGCAGGTGGAAGTCGGCATAGGCTCGATCAAGGTCAGGGATGTGGGCGTTTCTGGAGTCGTTCCAGCCAATGTAGTAGATCGCACAGGAAGGATAGGCACCCTTATTGTCGCCATAAAAAGCTGTTTGAATGATGTGCTCAACTGTGCTGTAGCCGGGGACGCCAAAATTGACGACCGTGACCTTGTGTCCCAGCAGTTCGTTGAGCTGTTCAACCCACGTTTCACCTTCGCCCAAGCCTACGTCGTATGTGGAGGAGCCGCCGTAGACGAAGACTTTTTTCGTATCCGGCTCGATCTCCTTACCGCGCGCACCTATCGAGTTGTGGCGAAGCTCACCCCATTTGTTCACTGCTGCGATGCTCGGCGTGGGGACGCCCTGAAGCAGCGGGTGATAATCGAACCTTAAGCCTGATGCCGCATTTCGCGGCAGAGCGCTAAAGCCAATCCCCATTTTCGATAAACCGCTTGTTGTAATGCCTATGGTGAGTTCGATGAATGCGAGGCCGACGAGGAAAAAACTGAGTTTCGCGCGCCTTGCGAGAGCAGCGGCGGCTATGAGTAGCCCCAACATATAGGCAAAGTAGGTGAACCGCTCGGTGCCAACGGCAAGGTAGCCCGTCACATAAAAATAGGCAGCAGCGAGAAGGACCATGCCTGAGAGAACGAGGCTTAGCAGAAAAGGAATGGCCACATAAAAATTGTAGGGCTTCGAAAAGCCGTAGTACTTGGCGAAACTAGTCGAGCTCGTAGGCATTTTTGTAATCCTTGGCCAGCGCTCTGTCTTGATCCTTCTTCCATACCAAGCAGTTTCCTATGGACAGAAGCTCTATTTCAGTGCCCATCAAGCAACGGAAAGAATCCTCGGGAGAGCAGACTATCGGCTCACCTCTCACATTAAAAGATGTATTGACCAAGACGGGGCAGCCTGTGAGTTCCTTAAATCTCGAAATGAGGCGGTGGTATTTGGAGTTCGTTTCCTTGTGCACCGTTTGGATGCGCGCGGAATAATCTAAGTGCGTCACTGCGGGAATATCCGATCTCGGGATGTTCAGTTTATCAATTCCAAACAATTTCTTTTGATCCTCCGTCATGGCGCGCTGCTTGTGATTTACCACATTGGCGACGAGGAGCATGTACGGGCTGTCGGCATTCATATCGAACCACTCGGATACATCTTCACGCAGGACGCTGGGGGCGAAGGGCCGGAAGGATTCGCGGTATTTGACTTTCAGATTGAGCTGCTTTTGCACATCTGGGGATCGCGGATCGGCTAGGATCGAGCGGCAGCCGAGCGCTCTTGGGCCAAACTCCATGCGGCCTTGGTGCCATCCAACGGCCTTGCCTTCTGCTAACGCTTGCGCTGTTTTTTCGATGAGGTCCTCTTCGGAGACAACGATGAATTTTGCGCCTTCCTTTAGGAGCCGGTTTTCGACTTCCTGCTGGGTGTATTCGGGGCCGAGATAGGCCCCTTTCATGTTGTCGGAACCGTTTGTCTTTCTGGGCTGGTTCAGCATCATGTGATAGACAGCAAGCGCCGCGCCGAGCGAGCCTCCGGCGTCACCGGATGCGGGCTGTACCCAAATATTGTCGAAAATGTTCTCGCGAAGGAGCTTGCCGTTCGCGACGCAATTGAGCGCAACTCCGCCTGCAAGGCAGATGTTTTTTTGGCCTGTCGACTCCTTGATGCCGCGCGCGAGCTTGAGGACTATTTCTTCGGTGATCACTTGAATGGAGGCGGCAAGGTCCATTTCACGCTGGGCAAGCAGCGTTTCGGCTTTGCGGGGAGGGCCACCGAAAAGGCGGTCGAACTTCCCTTTCGTCATTTTAAGATCGGTGCAATAGCCGAAGTAGTCCATGTTCATCTGGAAGGAACCATCCGGCCTGATATCGATCAAATTATCTTTGATAGCGTTGACAAACCTGGGTTCGCCGTAGGGCGCGAGGCCCATGACCTTGTATTCGCCTGAGTTCACCTTGAATCCTGTGTAGTAGGTGAAGGCGGAATAGAGGAGGCCGAGCGAATGAGGAAAGTGGATTTCTTTGAGGACTTCCAAGTTGTTTTGCTTGCCCACAGCAAGGGATGTGGTCGTCCATTCCCCTACGCCATCCATTGTCAGAACGGCGGCTTCGTCGAAAGGAGATGGAAAAAAGGCCGAAGCGGCGTGGCTCAGGTGGTGTTCCGAGAAAAGGAGGCGGGCCTGCCAATCGATATCGGGGTCCAGATGTTCTTTCAGCGCCTTTGTAATGACGGACTTTTGGAAAAGCTTGTCTTTGATCCAGATGGGGAAAGACGTGACAAAGCTTTTGAACCCTTTGGGGGCGAAGGCCAGATAGGTTTCGAACAGGCGCTCGAACTTAAGGAAGGGTTTATCGTAGAATACGATGTGATCGATGTCTTCCGGCTTTGCCCTGCCCTGCTCCAGACAGTAACGGACGGCGTGGAGAGGAAACCCGGAATCGTGCTTTTTTCGCGAAAAGCGTTCCTCCTGTGCGGCAGCCACGATCTCGCCATCGACGATCAAGCAGGCCGACGAATCGTGGTAGTAGGCCGATATTCCGAGTATTTTCATATCAGAACAACGTGTAGACAAAGGGAGCAATGACAGATCCTTGCGCGGCGATCAGCAGGCCTCCGAGAAGCACCATTAGAAACAATATCGGAGCCAGCCACACCTTTTTGCGAACCCGGAGAAAGCTCCACATCTCTATTAAAAAAGTCCCCATAACACACCTCAGAATTGGTTTTTGAAGGAAGCCGGATCAGGATTCGGCATTGTGCGGGCGATCCATAACGAAACCGCTTGGCGGCGCTTAAGGCGAAGCGGGTCGCGGCCCACAAGCTTTGAAATCAGCGCCACAGGCGTGATGATGCCGAAGAAAATTACTCCCAAAACAACGGGGCTTACGATTTTTCCCAAAAGCTGGCCGAGTTCGAACCATGCTTTGTTGAAGGGCGCAAGAACATCAGGAGAGACATGAGCGACAATAGCCGTGGTAACGGACAGCGCCGCCAGCGCGACGGGAATATGGAGGGCGCCGTGAAAATACATCCACGCTGCCGTCCCTGCGAAGATGGCTGCAAACAGGAAACCGAAGCTGCGATTTGGCGGCATATTTCAATCCCGGCAACGTCATTGAGGGTTGATACTCTCAAATCTGCGCGGGTATCGCAATTCTTTCGGCGTGTTTTCGACAATATTACCTTAATTCCCAACGCAGGACGATAATATACCCCATTTTTTTGAATGTAACAACCGGGGGTTAGCGTTCCGGTGGCTGTTCTGCAGCGCTTTGTTTGGTTCCGCAGATGAAGCCTAAGCTTATAGGCGTTTCTTCGGTGATCTGGAAATCCATGTTGAATTGAATGGGAGAGTTCATAGTGCAGTCGATTTTATCGAGAACGACTTT
>CAZLIG010000028.1:1440-7972 GCA_964559415.1 uncultured Rhodospirillaceae bacterium | reverse complement strand
GAAATCAAAGTGGACACCGAGATCCTGGGATAGTGCCGTGCGAAGGTTGTTGCCGACTATGTTCACTATCTCGCAAGCGACATCCTGCTGAACAGCCTTTGGCAGATCGTCGGTTGTGCCCATGCCGACCCTTTCAGCGATTAGGCGGGCCGTTGAGCGCGAAATTCGGAAGGAGATGCATACGTCCACTTTTTCGTGGCGGAGCACCAGATTTGCGGTAACGGAGTCTTCGGGGTCAAGAGATGAACTCGGCGCCACCGCTAAATTGAGATTAAACATGAGTCGAAAAACGTCACGAAGCAAATGCTCCATATGCTGGCTGATGGACGCAGCCACATCGGAGTTCAGTTGATCGTTTTTTTCTTCAATCGTGCCCAATTTTTTCCGCCCATGCCGATGCTTGAGTTAAAGCTTCAGATACTTTGTTTGGCTCAAAAGGCTTGGTGATATATCCCGTGGCGCCTTTTTTGATTGCCATGACCATGTCACTACGCTCGCTTACGGCGGTCAACATGATGATCGCGACCCCCGACATTTCGGAGTCCGCCCGACATTTCTCCAGAAAGCTAAGCCCGTTCATTTCAGGCATCGCCCAATCGAGAAAAATCACGCGAAACAAGTTGTTCCGCTCTTTTGCTTTCTGGATTTTTTCCAACGCGACAATGCCGTTTTCGGCTTCATCGATATTCTTATATCCAAAATCAGCCAAAATCCCGCGAATCATGCCGCGCATAATTACGCTGTCATCTACCAGAAGGATGCGACTGTCTTTAACGATCGCAGGCATTTCAACTTTCCTCTGGACGCCTAAAAGGACTCAACGCGACCATCGCCGTTATATGCATAATAGTTTCGCAGAGAAATACTAATTTTGTGTAACATCGAAAATTCGTCTAAATTTGAATCGAGGGTTAGAAACCAGGTGTTTGGAACTCTTTTGTTATTATAGGGTGACGCATAAAGGTCACACATGCGGCGAGAAATATTTCGCGGTCGAGATGATTTCTCCAAACTCACCTTCCAAGAATTCACAACCTTGCGTAGTTTTTTTGTGGCGCTCCAGCAAGATAAGCTGCAGTTGACGAGCGGATGACAAAGTTGTGCGGGATGGCTGGTTCTTTCGCCATTGGCGCAAGCGCAAAATTTCCGGCACGCATCCCGATATGTTTAAGTTTTGTAAACTATCTCCCTTTAACGGTTGCATAACGATTTCTTTACGGAGCTTGCCATGAAAAAAGCGTTCTTTCGTTCTTCACTCGCAATGAAAACGGTGCTGGCAGGTATCACAGCAAGCTTCTTGTTGGCGTCTTCTTTTCCAGCGGCGGCGAAGGAAAATACCGACGTTTTGGTAGGCATAAAGACTTTATCAATGCTCAACCGGGAATTGCCGTCGCCACTGGTGATGGGCATCGTTTTTGATCCCAACAATCCGGATTCGAAAGAGAGTGCCGATGCAATCAAAGCCGTGTTGGATAACGGCGTGAACACTTCGGAAGGCGTTGCCGTCGCGGGCCGCCTCATTCCGCTTTCCGAAATCAACAAGCTTTCGGAAGTGAGCTTCGCCTTTATTACTAAAGGCGCAAAGGCGCATTTTGACACGATCGCGCAAATCTCAGCGTCCAATAGAATTTTGACCATGACAACGGACATCGATTGCGTCCGCGCGAATAAGTGTGTCTTGGGAATCGACTCACAAAATGTTGTGCAGATTTATTTTAGTCGCGCGGCAAGCGAGACGGCTAAGATAGATTTTGATTCGGCCTTCATCATGCTGGTGAAGAAAGTCTAGGTTTTTGGAAGTGCTTGGTGCCTTTGCGAAGGAACGCCCATGAAGAGAACTGTGGTAAAGAGCAACTCGTCGACCTGTTTTATTCTTTCGGCACTTGCCGCTCTCGTTATTTCGGCACCTGCCAGCGCTCAGATGATCAATTACGGCGCATTGCAGGACATCTTTGAGGAGCCGGTTACCACATCAGCTACCGGAACTCCGCAGCGAGCCAGCGAGACCGCCGCCGACATGACTATCATCACCGCCGACCAAATTCGCCAGTCAGGTCTGCGCCGAATTCCAGATATCCTTAATACCTACGTTGCAGGCTTGAATCTTTTGCAGACAGGTGTCAACGAGTATGATGTGGGCATTCGCGGCTATCAGCAGCCGTATAACCCGCGCCTTCTCGTTTTGATCGACGGGCGGCAAGTGTTTAGCTACGACTATTCGCGTACGCAGTGGGACAATTTACCCATTAACATCGACGACATCCGGCAGATCGAAGTCGTAAGGGGAGCCAACTCCGCACTCTTCGGCTCGAACGCGACTAGCGGCGTTGTCAATATTATTACCTACAGCCCGCTTTACGATAACAACAACGTCGCCAACGTTACGTTCGGCACACAATCGTCCTTTCAGGGCGATGCGACCGTGACGCAGAGATTTAACAAGATTGGAGGCGTCAAAGTATCGGCGGGCGGTTTGAACGAGAAAGAATTCGGATCGTCGGCAAGCGGGCCTGCCGACTATCGGGGGTCCGGCAGGCCTTTCCACCATTACGTGGACGGTTCGGGCTATTTTAAGCTCTCGCCGACATTCACCGTGGGAGGGGAGCTTTCCGCCGCGCGGAAGAAGGGCGAAGAGGTTCTTCCAAATTTTACCGAAAATTCGATCGCGACCGAAACCTATTCGGCTCGCGGCGGATGGCAATGGGCTTCGCCGCTCGGGACCATCAAGCATGACAACTATGTTAACTGGAATATCCTCGACTATACAGGCAAGTTTCCCGACCCGTTTCCGGGGGATGTTTCTCCTGAGCAGGTGGTCAAAACAACGAATAGTTTGGTTGTTAGCCGCCTTGAAGACCTTTTCGATGTCGGAACCGATCACACATTTCGCCTCGCGGGCGAATTCCGGCATAAGTATATAACTTTTAAGGCAAATAATTACGCGACCTATGAGAAGCCGATTTTGAACCAGAATGTCTTCTCTTTGGGAGGGACATGGCTTTGGCGCATTAGGGACGATCTCTCGTGGACCAATGCGATGCGTTACGAGATTAGTCAAGGCTCCGCAATGGGCGGCACACTGAACGATGCCGTTTTGATTACTCAGACCCAACCCTTTACGAAAGCCGACTTCGACAGGCAGTTCTCGTCGTTCGCAATGAACTCGGGCCTTGTTTGGAATGTCACCCCGAGGGACACTTTAAGGGCAACATATGGCCGAGGCGTGCAGGACCCGAGTCTTATCAATACCGGGTTCTTTGTGAACTCCTACATCTCTTCGGCTTTGACTGCACCGCGCCTCATATATCAGTCAACCGGCTCACCGTATATCAAGCCCACAATCGTGAACGACTACAACTTGGGTTATGACAGGAAGGTTCCTGAAATATATTCGAAAGTGCACGTCGCTGCGTTTTTTAAAGCTAACCGCGATATCATTGGTACCCTGACGCCAGCGGTTTCTGTAGGACTCGATCCCAGCATGGTTCCCGTTATGATCATGAATCCGAACCAGGGGAACGTAGGCAAAAGCTACGGAAAAGGCGGCGAAATTTCGTTGGATGGCACAGTCGATGGCCTCCGGTGGAATGCCAGCTACAGCTACATACATATACATGACAGTGCCTCGGTTAAGGCTCAGGAGAACTTCGCAGGCTCGGCACCGCAGCACGAAATTCGCGGTAGCGTTGGCAAAACCATCGGGAGCTGGGAATTGGATGGCAATGTCCACTACGGCTCATCCACCGACATGCTGCGGACCACGGACCCAACGGCGTCGGCAACTGTCGTTCATATCGACAACTATTATACCCTTGGCGGACGCGTTGGTTATAAGATCACGGACGATGTGGTTGTTTCTCTTTCCGGCTCCAACCTGAGCAACATGAGAACGAAACAGAACCCCTACACCATTCTTCAACGCCGGATGTATCTAGGCTTGACGGTGCGTTTCTAGGATTGCTTTGCGTTCGGCAGCGGTTCCGATTAATGTGCAAGGCGAAGTTCGCCCTCGCTTTGGTTGCCGTTGGTGTTTGATGCCCAAGATTTTTTCGACCGCTAACTGGCCTTTCGCTTTTAAGTTCACCATCCCATCGTTTATCGCGCTCTTTTTGGTGTGCGTGATCCAGTATGTCTCGTTAAGTGCGCTTGATGTCGTCAAAAAAAGCCTGAACGACGTTGTTGAGAAAAAATACAATGCCAGCTTGCTCCTCCAGCAGTGCGTCGACCGTTTGCGCGCGGTCAACGGAGAGCTTTATCTGCTTCAGACCAAGAAAGCGGCGGGGTTCGAACAGGATGTCGTTCAGCGGACAAAAGAGCTGTCGGATGAATTGGAACATATCTCCGGGAATCTAACCCGCTTCAAGGCGGAGTATGCGCGGCCTGAAGACGTTCCTCAAATCGACAGCGCGCTTCAGAACGTTCGGCAGTACCGCAAGGCTGTCACGTTCGTTGGCAGTATGTTGGATATCGACTTCAAGGCTACCGTGACATTCATTGTGCCTTTGCGCGGGGCCTATGAGGAGATGATCAATAATCTTTCTTCCGTCTCCAACGCCTTTCTCACGGCTTCCCGTGAGGCGTCGGTGGAGGCCGATGAGCTTGCAAAAGCGCGCACGCGTTTTATCTATGTGTTTAGCTCCATCGTGCTTATCCTTTCCTTATCGGTGATGGTGCCTCTTGCTTATTCTACCGTCAGGTCGATCAAGGCGTTGGCGGCGGCTACGGTACGCTTGGCAGACGGCGACACGCGGATCGATCTTAAGGCCTTGGACCGGCATGACGAGTTGGGGCGGATTGTTACTGCGCTGACAGTATTCCGCGATAATGTTGAGCGCGTTGCGGCTCTACAGAAGGTGTCTTTGCTTTACGCGTCGATGAACGCGATGCTCAACACGCTGAAGGAGGGGCTGTTTACATTTGGTCCCAACGGGGTTTGTTCGGATAGTTACTCAACGGCCTGTGTCGATCTTTTGAAACAGGCTCCGGCGGGTCGCTCCTTTGCGGAGGTCCTCCATATGCCTCATGACGAGGCCGAGGGATTGGAGGATTTGCTGAAGCTTGTCTTTGAGAAAAACGAGACTTTTGCCATGCCCCCGCAGAGCATCCTCGATATGCTTCCCAAGCACTATTATGAGGAATCGGACAGGGTTCGTAAGGGCGAGACGGCTATTTCACTTACTTATAGGCCTATCTTGAATGCATCGGGAGATGTGCAGTCCGTTCTTGTGATCGCGACTGACCATTCCGAGGAGATTGCCGCCGCGAGGCTCAATCAGGAACGACAGGCGAAGATATCGAGAACGCTTCGAATCCTTACGGGCCGGAATATGTTTGTGCGGTTCTTTTCGGGAATTATGGAATTTTTTGCGCGTCCGGAAAAACTCTTCGACGACTCCCCTCTCGAACAGGTCAAACGCGACATTCACACCTTCAAAGGCGTGGCGGGTATCTATTACCTTGAAAAAGTGGCTAACTACCTGCACCAAGTCGAAACCGTTTTGCCCGACAACGATGAGACTTCTCCCCATGTCGATGCGGTGTTGATGGCTGCGCTCATATCTCTTCAGAAGGCTCTTGCTGAGGCAAGAGAAGAGATTTCGGGGATTTTGGGGCCGGAGTTCGACAAGCAGGGCATGATAAGGATCATTTCCCTCGATACCCTCAAGGACATCGTCGGGTCCATTCCAAATGACAATACTTTTGCGCCCCTTCGCCTCACATTTACCCAGCGGCTTATGGGAGAGCCTATCCACAGCCTTTTGTCCAACACGCAGGCGGAGCTCAGAGAGCTTGCGGATCGTTATGGCAAGAAGCTTGAGCCGCCTAGGCTCGAAGGCGAAGATTTTTCTGTCCTCACCGAGTCCTATGCGCAGGTTTTTGCGAGTCTGACCCACATTTCGAGAAACATTATCAGGCATGGTGTGGAAGAACCAGAGCTTCGGGAAAAGTATGGCAAGCCTGAGAAGTGTTCGGTCGCTATCAAAACGGAGAAGTTTAAACGTCTTGATGCCGATTGGTTCCGCATTGAATTCCACGACGACGGCGGAGGCGTGGATACGGCCAGACTTAAGCAAGTTCCTGCGATTGCATCCAACAAAGCTTTGGCCAAGGCAAGCCGGGAGGAGCTTTTGCAGCACCTGTTCGACGGTAACGTTTCAACAGCCCAACAAGTAACGGCTTTGGGCGGACGCGGCGTAGGAATGTCGGCAGTGAAGCAGGCAGCAGAAGATATCGGAGGAACTGTGCATATCGAAAGCGCCCATCACTATTATACTAAAATCATTATAGAGCTGCCGTTCATATGGACAGCGGCTGCTTAAGGTCTGGCCCCACTGGACCGGCGTTATATGCCGTAGTAAAGCTTTAACGCCTTTTTGACGACCGGTTTTTTAGGGTCCAATTTCTTTTGCATAGCGCTCTTTATCCTGCGCTTCGCGGTTCTACCGACAGCGGTTGCAAAGCAGCAGTGCTTTAGTTCCTCTTTAAGCTCTATGGCGTCAATCTCTATTCCCTTATTTTTCGTTTCTTTTCC
>CAZLIG010000028.1:0-1430 GCA_964559415.1 uncultured Rhodospirillaceae bacterium | reverse complement strand
GCCAGCCTCAATATCGCTCGGCTCGGCGCATCGAGCTTTTCTCCCGAAGCTTCCGCATTCCGCTTTTTGTCTTTGGCAACTTCGACAAGTGCTGTGCTTAACAGACTACCCCGCAAGATTATCCGCTCCAGTTTTTCCACCTTTCCGATTGTAATCTGCCTTTTTTTATCGGTAAGATCGAGCTTCACTCCGAACTTCGCAGCTCTTTCCTCAATGTCGCGTGGACTGACGCGGAACTCCCTCATTGTCTTTATGTCCGGCGTATATCCCAGCACATATAGTCCCGCGTCCCATGCTTCTTTCCACGCCATGCGTTTGAACTCGTCCGGCCCCTCTACCGTGATCGGTCTTTTCCACTGCTTTTTGGCAAATTTGATCATCGCCTTGGCCGCAAAGGCTTGATCTTGTTTTTGTGCCTTACTCAAACCAATCGTCGAAAGGCATTCCTCGTTGCATTGTATTATCGGCGCGGTGTTGCCTTTTGAGAAAACAAAAATGCTGCCCCTATCTCTGGGCTCTTTGAGCGCGTAGTATCTGGATTGATGCGCACCGCATTTGAAGATTTTAAACTCGCCGGTCAGAGAGCCTTTTTCAGCGCCTTCAACTTCGCACTCGTGCAGAAAATCTCTGCCTGCGCCCTCGTTTATATCGAATCCTCGTCTCGCCCACCATCTTTGAATTTCGTCTAACGCTTCGGACAGTGGGGTTATATGGGTTGCATTTTCTGAAGAACCATTCGGTCCGGGGCTGGTATTCCGAGATTGCTCGTTCTTTGCCATTTTGCCCTCCGCGCTATGCACAACAGGAGTGAAATGTAATTGTTCCAATTACTATTGTTAAGTAATTCTAACTAAGGTTGTCGATTTATAATAGCTTAATTTTTAGCGAAATTCGTTACTTTTCGGCTCGGTTTTGGCTGCACAAACATCTTCTTTGAGCTAATTATTCCAGATAATGTTAACTGGAGAAAAACCGCTGCGGTAAGCGTCCACAGTAGAGCAATAAGGATGCCGTATGACATTCTCATCTGAATTCTGGCTAGTAGGAACGTCCATATGGTGGCAAGTACCGTTGAGCATCTAACCGATCGTTCTCATGCTGAATTTCGTTCATATGTCTCATCATATCCTGTTGGGCATGCTTAAGGCGCTCATTCTCGTCCTGCAAATCCTCGATTTGTCTATTTATGCGGCCTTCACGCCTTGCTTGTTCTACTTGAGCTATCGTCTCTTGCTCATTTCGCTGTTTAATGGTCTTCCAAGCTTGTTCAGCTTCATTTGCACGGATCTTAAGCTCGTCAAGCTGCTGTTGGATTACCGCTTGCTCTTTTCCATGCGTCTTTTCCAAACGGGCCTCTAGCACATCCTTCTCGGCTTCAATCGCACAGTCTTTTTCAATATAATTTTTAAAAGCAAGCGCGTCGGTCGGCC
>CAZLIG010000027.1:0-16236 GCA_964559415.1 uncultured Rhodospirillaceae bacterium | reverse complement strand
CTTGGGTTGAGGACTCTACATCATTTTGGTCTATCTGGCGGGGGGAAGGTCACCTTCACCGAAGTTCGTCTCTGGCTCAATGCCGCTTCTGCGTTCTCGTTTCATTTAAGTGGAAGTTAAGCTCGAAAGCCAAGCGCTGAGGCTGGTTTTAATTGAGAGAGTGGAGTGCCTTCTTGTTTTCCGGAAGGCCTTCGCGAGGGGAAATTTTTTAATTTACACGCCTTAAATTTCCTATTGGTCGGGGCAGCGGGATTTGAACCCACGACCCCCAGAATCTCCCTAACATATTGATATTGTTGACATAATATGTCATTTTAGCGCACTTGTTTACACGTCAGAACACATCGTGACGGGGTTCAAATACGGTCGATTATCTTTCATGAATTTGAATTATTATGCAGTGCGTTTACATATTATGCACCCTATTGAAAGGGCGATTGGAAAGCACATAGTAAACACAAAAAAATATTTTGGAGAATGAAGACGTCATGGCCAAGATTCCCTTCGACGAAGACTTGTATGAACCTACATATGAGGAACTCTCCGATCCTAACAACTTCTTTTACAACCCCGACTGGTGGCAGATCTGTGAAAATTTTCCAGAAGATGATTATTGGGGTAAAATAGCGACCGCTCTTTGTATTGCGACTGGGGGCATTTCTGGCTGGCGACGTCACGCCGAAAGAAAACCTCCAAGACTGAGAGGCCGCAAAAAGCGTATCGGTGAAGAGTGTGTTCCCGATGGAGAATACCCTAACCACGATCTTGAATACAAAATTCGCACACTCGGCGCGATAGACCTTGCGGAGCGTAATTTGGATCGTGTCATCCAAATGGTGTCCCGAAAACATTTTTCATCAGAAGCTGTTTTCGCTTGGGGAGAATTCCAAAAAGCAATGGCTTTGTTAGACGAACTGGGGATTCTAAGATCAGCATCACGCCGTTCCGTTAACAACTCCAAGAGAAGGAATATTTCAGACGCCAAGCAATGGTATTGTCTTTGGTTAGAGTGGCACCGAAAAAATAAAACCCCGCCTTCCTGCAAACTAGAAAGGCTTAAGCATTTTCGAAACTATTTCGAAGGTCTGTTGCAGGAAATTCGTACAGGAAAACGCGCCATAAAACGAAATCATCATACCGCCGTTCTTGATCTTATTAAGCAACTGACTGGTTATTCTGAAGACCAAGAAGAAGTGCGTTTAACCACAGCTTTCTTAAGCACAAATTTTGGGAAAACGGCACGCAAAAAATCTTTAGAAGACGGGAAGAAAAACAAAGAACTGCCCCCCGTTGGTGAAGAATTTTATCCTATAAAAAAATGAACATGCCAAGCCTTGCTCCCATATTTGGGGCATAGCCCGAAGCGTACAACCCCTTACGCGCCGCGCTCATAGTGAGCAAAGCGGCAAAGCTAAAGGGAGTACGTAATGTCAGACATACCAAACGACCTGCTGTCGCTTAGGCAGGCGGCCAAGGCAATCGGGGTTCAATACCGCCAATTGCTGAACGCCGTAAACGAAGGCCTTGTGCCTTATTACAAGCTGCGGAAAGGACGCATGCTTGTTTCGGTGTCCGAAGTCATTTCCATCATGCGGATCGGCAACGGTTCCAAGGAGGCTTGCCATGGGTAAGATCTTTTTGGAGCACGCTCCGGGTTACTGGGCAGCGGGCCATTCGGTGATCCCGGTTCCCCCTGGAACAAAACGCGGCATTCCCGAGTGGAGTAACTACATAGATAACGCCCCCAAAGATGAAAAACGTGAGCAATGGCTTGGAAAGTACGCGGACCACGGCATCGCCTTGGCCTGCGGCGGCAAAATCGATGACCTCCATAAGTTAGTAGGCCTCGACATCGACGACGAACGTTACGTCGGGCCTATTTCACGGATGGTCGGCAAAGTCGTCTCGGCGAAGAAAGGCAATAAAGGCCTGACCATTTTTGTCCGCGCCGAGCTGGACGTTCCGAAAACGCAAATTCCCTCATCGGGAGCGCGCATCTTGGACGTTCTGGCAAGAAAAGCGATCTGCGTCTTGCCGCCGACGATCCACCCGGAAACGGGCCAACCCTATGAGTGGATCGGTGCATCTCTTCTCGATTGCAGCATGGGCGACCTTCCCGTCTTAACGGCGGAGAAGTTTGCAGTCATGCGCGCAATCCTCACAAACCCCAATCATGAAGGACTTATTTAATGGAAAACGCAACGCAAGAACCAAAAGCAACCCACGCTTCCGCGCTGGCCCTGATGGCTAGTTTGGCGGGCGTAACCGAAAACGAAGAACTGGCCTGCAGCATGGTCGGGGCTTTGTTCTCGCCAAGCTACAAGGGCAACACGCTGGACGAACTGCCGGAGATGTTTCGCTCGGCCTTGGCTAAAGGCATGGGGAAAAAGCGTGTCGTGCCGGAGGAGTACGATCCCGGTGAGGTCGGCCCTGTGCCGCAAGGCTACACCGACAACGGACAGTACGTCTTTCTGGATCAGAAGAAACGGCTGTTGAATACGGCTTCGCCCTCGGCTCTTATGTCGGAGGCGTGCCTTTGCGATATGGCTCCCGCTGCTTTTTGGGAAGTTATCTGCCCCAAGCGCACCAAGAATGTGGTCACGGGGTTTGACGCCAAAATCTTAGGCGACCTTTTGATGCGGGAATGCCGGAACAAGGGTGCCTTTGTCACAAGCCGTATTCGTGGCAGCGGCATCTGGCGCGAAGGCGATAGAATCGTCGAGAACCTTCGCGGCCCCGTTCCGCAAAGCAGAGACTTCACCTATGTCCGTTTTGGCGACCTGCCGGAATTCGCAACCAACAATCCAATTTCGGCGAAGGAGGTTAAGGAGTGGCTTGATTTGTTTAACTGGACGAATTCAAGCTCCTCCTTCCTTCTGACCGGATGGCTGACCACCGCGCCGCTTTGTGGTGCCTTAAAATGGCGTGTCCATATGTTCCTTAACGGGCCGAAGGACACGGGCAAGTCAACCTTGATCGACGGCCTCGCCGAATTGCTCTCGCCGCTTGTTGTCCATGTTCAGGGGAGCAGCACGGAAGCGGGCATTCGTCAAATGATCGGGGCCGACAGCAAGGCCTGCTTGATCGATGAGTTCGAAAGCGACCAAAACAGAGGGCGCATGCAATCGATCCTGCGGTTGGTTCGAAGCTCTTCTTCGGCAAAGAGCACCATCGCACGCGGAACGGTGGAAGGGAAAGCCATCCAGTATCAGGTGTATTGCGCTTTCCTGCTTGGCGCGATTATCCCTATCAAGGGCTCGAACGCTGACCAGTCACGCATCGTGGAAATCGAGTTAAAACCCCATGACGGCGACCCAGCAATTAAGGAACGGATCGATAACGGCCTGCGCCGCATCGGTGCAACCAAAAGCGCATGGCCGCACTATATGCAGGGCTTAATTCACACGATCCTTAGCTCAATCGACACCTTCGAAAGGCGTCTGGACGGCGAAAGTCGGCACAGGCTCAACATGTCGGTCTTGCTGGGAGGCGCGTTTGCAGCCCTGCATGAGCGCGCGCCGAGCGAAATGGAGGCCGATGCTGTCATCGCGGAGCATAAGGTCCTTCTGGATCATCTTGCTCAGGCCCACGATGAGAATGATGCCGATGATTGCATGAACCGCCTCCTGACCTACCAGATTGAAGATTCTGGCACGGTCGGGGAGATTCTCGCAAAGGTCGTGCGCGAAAAATACAATCCTTCGCGAATCCCGAACATGGACTATGGGAAGGAACTGGAACGGGTTGGCATTAAAATCGCGGACGATGGCCTTCTCGTCGCCAACATTCACGCCGGACTTGATGCCGTATTCAAAGACACGATCTGGGCTGGCGGATCATGGCCTGCCGCCCTGCGGCGGCTTAAGGGGGCGCAAAGCGGAAATGAACACAGGCGGCGTTTTTCCGGCGGCAAGGCTGTGCGCTGCACCTTTATCCCTTTCCCAGACTTTGATGAAACCGATAATTTGAAAGAAGGGAAAAAGTTTTAGATGGTGACATCGCGACGTGACGCCTATGGGCTAGCGTTCTGGAAAATTCGGGATACCCCCTTCCTTTACCCCCTAGAGGGAGGGGATTCCTGAAGACCTTGATCTCCGTTATGCCCATACGTCACGTCCGCCGTCACGGCGATACCTTGTTGGATAATATCTCCCCATGTTTTTATTTGTATTTTCTGCAATTGCTGAGGCCTGCTATGCAAAACATCCGAACCAACGTTACAAAGCGGCGGATCGACCAGAAGAACCGCGATGGCAAGCTCTTTAGCTATGATCGTTATATTTTGCATTACCGCGATCCAAAGACCAAAAAGCGCGCTATGCGCCGTTTTAAAACGCGCAAGGAAGCGGAGGAGGAGCAAAACACGCTTATCCTCAACGCCGACGAGCTTGCGCGTCGCAAGACCGAACCGCCGAAGCTCAAGGCCGCTGTGGAATATTGGCTTAAGAGTCGCGAAGGCATTATTACGCCCCATACGCTAAAATCTTATCGGCAGGTGGCGCGGGATTACATCTTGGGCCCGTTCTATGTCGGCACGCATGACGACCGCCGCCAGCGCGGCATGACAGGAAGATTAATGCCCAAGCCGCGCTTTGTTGAGATGTTCGATGGCGGCAAACCGATAGACGAGATCTCTACCCCAGAAATCCGCGAATGGTTCCAGCGCGTGCTTGAAGTCGCGACGCCGTACACGGCCCGCGTGGCAAGAAAACATTTGATGAGCATCTTCAAAATCGTCGAAGAAGACTTCGACTTCCGCCTTGCCCGCATTCCGTCGATAGTTGGCCAGGGCTACCGCCGCAAGCCGCGTCTGTTGTTCACCGAAGACCAGATCAAGCTGGTGATCGAAGAAGCGAAGCGCGATAAGAAATGGGGTGTCTACTACGCCTTCCTTATCTTCACGGGCGTTCGACCTAGCGAGATGCTCGGCCTTCTCTGGGAGCATGTTAATCTCGAGCGCGGGCGCGTCCTCATTTACGGATCTCAAGACCCGAACGGCAAACTTAAGGACGTGACAAAGACCGACGCCGGGATGCGGGAAATCCCGCTGAACAGCCTGCTTTACGAAATGCTGCTCGAGTGGCGCGACCGTTGCCCGCGCTTGCATGGCGAACTCTTTCGGGTCTTCCCGTCGCAAGAAAATGAGGACGGTCGAGGACGCGCCCCCACCGAAACCTCCGACCTCGGCCTTTCGGCCAATAACTTTAGAAGCCGGGTTTGGTATCCACTATTGCGCCGCATGGGGCTACCGAGGGTGTCTCTATATGCGCTCCGCCATATGGCGATTTCCTATCTGCAGTCCCTTGGGGTTGAGATTGGCCTGGTTGCCATGATCGCCGGACACGCGACACCTGAGATTACTCTGCGATACTACACCCACGCCGTCCGGGAACGCCCCGATGTAATGGACCTGCTTAACAAGGCCTATGGCGTTAATGGCGCAACCCGCAACGCGGCTCAGCCAGAACCCATTACGATTGAGCATCGGGCCTTGCCACAATATGTTCCGCCCGCATTACCCCCGGCAAACGGGAAAAATGGCTCCTGAAAAGCTAATATGATGGCGGGTCGTGGGTTCAAATACCTGCAAACCACCGTGTGACGGGGATTTTTTCATAAAAGAGGCTTTGTGCTTACCTCTGTGCTTACAGTTTGGGTCCGAAAAGCGGGTTCGGGGCTGCGACGGGTGACAGTGACGATTCGCGGTTTACGCGCTCGACGCCTTCTAGACACCCCCCTCCCTATATCCAGCAGCTTGCACTGTCTCCGCGTCGAGGCAACTGTCGAACCCTGCTGGCTAGAAGAAGCCGCCTAATACGCCCGAGCCCATCGAAAGGCAAAGGAAAGAGCAGAAGGGACCCCTGGAACGGCGAACGACGCTGATTTTTGGCAAACCCATACCATCCCTATACGCAAGTTAACTTATTCTCACGATTAACAAAAATTCCGAATTATCCCTCGCGGCAAAGCAACTCCATCATTGACCGAATAATACTCGGCGTGTTCTACTTTGCGGGAAGACGGGTGAGTCCCTGTCTTTGGGGTGTAGTAACCTCGTCATAGACGGTGAGTGCGTTGCCGAAACAAACGCTGCCTTTCGACCCATGCGGTTGGGAGGCGGCGGCGGAGTTTTTGCGCAAGCAAAGATTCTGGATGTCCAAGCCTCACGGCTAAAGGCCGTCGCAATCGTTCTATGACGATTTACTAACTCCCAGCCACCAGGGGCGGACACCTCTGGTCGGCTACGTTTAACGGCTTATGGGGAGTTAGGTTATGCAAAAATTTAGAATTTCACTTTGCGCCTTAAATGCTTTGTTTTTATCCGGCTGCGCGGTTGGCGTTCCACAAGTAATGGGCTCGACGCCTGCAATGGTAAGTCTATGCGTTGGTGTCGAACCGCAGCAGACGGTTCTGATGGCTGCGCAGGCTGAATGTCAGAAATACGGCAAGAACGCCGAGCTTATTAATGAGACATCGAACCGATGCATCCGTGAAGGCGGATGGAAGGAACCTGCTGTCAGCCATCTGCAGCATTTCCGCTGCGTCGCGCCGTAGCCCAATAGGCGTACGATGAAAAACACAGAAACTTTTTTGGTGGGTTTTTCTGCACTGTGGATTCTAATTATGGGGACGGGGCTTTTTGTTAGTTACGGAGAAGAGCTTCTTGTCCTTATCATAAAAGTCCTTTTTATTCTTTCGCCTGGCCTTATTGCCTATTATTGGCGTGAAGGCTTGTTTAAAGAAAAGGACAAAAAGTCTATACCAACCACGCTTCTTAAACTCCTTATTATATTTGCTCTATCCGGCGCAGTTTTTTCAATTGGTGACACTAAAGCGTTTCTGTCTGGCCTCCCTGTTACAGAGGAATGCCTGTCCACACACCGCACACCCTAATCACTATCTTATTAATCAGAGAAACTTGGATCATGTAGTTCAAGATAGCCATTTACCCGCTGTTTAAGTTGGGTTGCGATAACGTCGTATGCCATCTCTTTGAGCCTTTGACGAATCTCCGGACGTGAAACCCGATTGACAATCCACCGCTTTATCCATGCTTTGGATAGAGCTGATACAGAAGGAATATGATTGGCTTTGCTCGTGGGCTTAAATCCACTCAAATCACCACATGAGCCTTTGTAATATTCGTGCGCATAAACAATTCTGGAAAGGCCATGCCTCATTATAGAATCATCTTTCATCCCGAGAAGTATCATCGCATCTCTTATAAGCCGCACGCGTGGACTGGAGCCTTCTCCAAATACGCTGTTCACGCGTCTTGCACCATGAATCAATATTGAAAGCTTGCGCATCAGCATGACTGTTTCGTCACTAATATGAGTAATGCCAAATCCTGCAGTTAGCTGTAATTTCTGCCACTCAAAATCAAAAGAAAGTCCGCGCACATACTTTGCCGGAAACTTTATTCGATTATATTGGCTGCTGCCGATTCCGTACAAACTTGTTGTCGTTAATGCCAGAAGCTCGGCCGAACGGCGGATTGGCTTACCCGCCAACTGTGATGCAATTTCGCTGATCTGCCCGTCGTACTTCTTCTGATATATATTTTTAACCTCAGAGGACCCCATAAGCATAGTGACCAACTTGCCACCTAGAAGCTCATTATAAGGGGCGATAGAACCACAAACAGAAACGTCCGCAACCTGTGATGCCAGTCTAGCTTTTCTTAGTTCGTTAAGCGCAACACTAATAGCGTCCCGCCCACGCTTTGTAGAAAGGAGTGCATAGACGGCCGTAGCGGGTTCTTTTTCAATACGAGCCCCCTTCATCATCCAATAAGAGCGAAGTATTGGCCCAAGCATTTCAGCTCTCTTTTTCCTGTAAAGAGATGTGGACGACAACTGCTTCCAATTGATTTTATCGTTTGCCCCTAGGCTGCGAATATCTATAACGTCGCCACCTTCTTCTACAAATTTCTCACGCTCTTCGCGTTCAACGAGCTCGCTGTGTCGGTTGGTTTGCGAAGACAAGGCAATCTGTTTGAGCTTTAACAATGTGCGCTCATCGGGGGTGTTGACTTCCTCTTTGCTCAACAGGTCGTCTTTGCGAATTTTAGATAGTGATTCCTTGATATTCTCGAATAGAATTTTCCCGATTTGCACGGGATCAAGCTTGCCATCTGCCAGCCCGTTAAAGAGGTCATCAAACCTCCATCCAATCCATTCGTCCCGGATATATAAGTTCATTGCTGGGCTGGCCAACATAGCAATGCCAATAATGGGCCAGTTAGGGCGAGCCTTGTTGCGAATCAATAACCGCATGGTGCGACCAGGGGTTGGCTTGTATTCAAGAGACCACGTGTGCCTAAAATATCGCCAGACATCCAGCAGCGGCAACCCTGTTTTGGCGCAAACAATGCCGTCCTCACAGAGCTCAACAAATGGCTTGATAAGATTATTCAACCCTTCTTCTAAATCTTCTTTCTCCGCAATCATTCTGCGAATTTCTTTTGATAGCTCTTTTCCGCTATCAACCAAATCGAGAATTGAGATTATCCGTCCTTTGTATTCGCGGGGGCTTTCCATCCTTCTGATGAAATCCTGCACGGAAGGTGACGCCAACTGCTTGTTACTTATTGCCGTGAGCCCTGACCTGATCCGATCTTTCACATCTTCCATTGTTTCTCCCTCGCCAATCTCTATCGAAGGAGCAGTTAAAAATAATTTTTGAACGGATTTATCAAATTTCGTGATCTCCCACCGCTGCTCTAGAAGATCGCCTATAAGAGAATAGAGAACGTATAAACGAAGGGTTCTTTCAGAATATGCCGCAGTGCCGAGGTAAGCTTTTACAGAACGCCGCAAAAACAGTACAGCTCTTGGTCCATCAACCGACGCGATTTTTCGCAGCGTCTTTTGAAATTCACCAAGTTCTTGTTCATCCAGTTGAACTTCAAGGGTTTTCTGTGGGTTGCTCATTATGAAAAAATAACACTAGAAAAAAATGAGAACAAGATGGCGGGGAAAATCCCCGCCATCCACGGTAATACTAATCCTTATTCCCATTTGCATTGCTGAAGTGGGCCGTTTCTTGAAAAAGCTCAAGCGCATTATGCAGATTACGAGACCAAACCAACCGTTCAGTCGTATAGAAAAGGCTTTTCTCCTTATTTCCGGCTGCGTCGGCTTCGCTTTGCCCTAACACAAACAGTAGAATCTCAAGCGCACTTCTCACTGCGTCATTGCTATTAGGCGCGGCATAAAGAGCGGAATAGAACGCATTCTTTCTGTTTATATATATGACATATTGACCACCGATTTGTTGCCCTCTAAAAAACGCTCCGTCGGGGTAATCCTCAAACTCAATTCTGTATTTACGGAGTTCCATGTCTTTATTTAGTTCTTCTCGAACTTGTTCTTCGGTTTTACCCTCTTTGCTTTTACGGCGCTTAACCTCTTGTTCGAAAGCAGTCCGACTAGCCTCCTCCCTTTCTTCGGAAGTATTACCTGGGACATTCGTTTTAAACTTATCGGCTTCTTCCATAACCCTTTCAGAAGGCCGTGGTTCGTTTTCCTCAGTGTTAGGTTCTTTGTCTTTCTTCTGATCTTCGTCGACAGACTTCTTTAGGCCCCTTATTGCCGCCTCAACATTGTTGTTTTTCAAAATTTCCCAAATTCTCTCAGAGAAACGGATTTGTTGCTTAGATGTCGTTACCGAGAACTCTTCATCAAGCTCTGCAGGAAAATCTATCTCAACCCCCCAGTAACGATCATTGTTTTCAGTTACAGTAGGAACGTTGGCCCACTTTTCCGTATCAATTCTCGTGATGAGGTCGATCTCACGCCCCATACGACAGACACTAATGCCCATATTCTGAAGCTTGACGCGACCACGCGGATTTGCGTTTGTCTTGCTTAGCTTCTTTGTTTTATCTTCACACAGAAATTTCAGAGGAAAACGAGCAAAGCGGACCGTAACAAATGCCTTATCTTCCTTCCCCTCAACCTTAACTGGGATTCTCATCGGATCTAACGCGACCGCTCGATCTTCATCGTAATCGAAATAGCGATACCCGGGCGTTGTAAAGAGCGGATCAATTGGTTCAACTATCGTGTCTGCAACTTTGATTTTTGTTCGAGCGATAAAATTGCGATAGGTAACTCCAAAGTGCTCTGCCAAATTGTTTGTAAGGCCAGACATGGTTTTCCAAGATAGCCTATCCAATTTCTCCCAAATGACAATCGTCCCATGGTCCGAAGGAATTTTTCCTTTAAGCCATGAGGGCGGAGCGTTTGTTGCCGCTTCCGGGGTTTGCAACCTTCCATTTTTAGTCATTTTCCCCGAGGCAATGTCGTCCAAGTCTATTTGGATTTCATTCCATTCCCCCTTCGCCTGTTTAGAGTAGACAACAAAGCGACGACCCTGACTAACGGAGGAACTCGGCAACCCATAGCCGTAACGACCAATCCCTTTACGACTGTTCTCTCTATGTGTGCCTCCCCACATGACGGCGCGCCGCAGCATCTCTGGTTTCATGCCGTGACCATCGTCAATGATGGCAATGGCTTCTGGCTTAGTGCTATCGCCTGGACATTTAAAGACAATATCCACTCGACCTGCGCCTGCCTCTATGGCGTTATCGACGATTTCGTCGATTGCAGTCCCTGTATGTTTGTAGCCAATATCACGCATTCCGCGAATAAACGCCTCGCCAATAACGAGATCAAAGCCGGCACCGTCTTTGTCGAGTTTCTTAATATACTCATCCTGCTTCTCGGTTTCGGTTTGTTCCTGAACTTGCTTTGCCATTTCTCTTCTCCCATATTTGTGCAGCCATTTTAGCCGCGTTGATGATGTGCATGCCCGCCCACATGCACATGAAGATTCCTTAGGCGGAGGTAAAGTCGTTAAACAACCACAGCTTGGCGTAACCGCAGATTTACCGAAGCCAGCATCTGACAAATCGCAGAACGCGTGACGCCCAGGTTTGCGGCGATGGTCGCTTGATTTTGTCCTTTGACGTAGTAAAGGACCGCGACCTTACGCAGTCGTCGAGGGAGGGACAGAAAGGCCTTTTTGACGAGCGCAATGACCTCGTGACAATAAACAATGTCTTCCTGTCCGGGGCGGTCATCGCAAACGATATCCTCTAACGTGACCCCTTCGGTCTCGCCGCAGGACGTGTACTGGATGGGGGTATTAAGGGATTCTACGCCCCAGAAGGGCGCGTCTGGGCATGCATAGCCCAAGTCTGAATGCAGCATGGCTAAGTCCTCTCAAGAAAGTTACGTTCGCGAAGAGAGGGCTTACTTAGCAACCGAGTGATTTTGCGTCATTCTAATGCAGCCATTTTAGCCGCGTCGTTCTGCAAACCAACTCCTCTACCATTAAGACTAACACAAGAATCGGAAATGTTAAGCCGCTTTCTTGTTTTTTTCTGCGGCCAAACGGATTTTCTTTAGAAGCCTGTGTCCCTTTTTCCCTAGCTGCTCGGTTTGTTCTGGTTCCACTGTTCCAGAACGGAGCAATTCCGTGATTTCCTCCAGCAAAGAAAACATGAGCGGGCTATAACTCATCAAGGCGAGGTTCGATTTGAAAGTATCGAGCTCCTTACGGCTTCCCGAAACAAAGGTGCCTATATGGAATTCGCGTAAAGGTGCGATGCCAAAAAAGATGCGTCTATCGCTTGAAACGGTGGGCACGATTTCCCAAGGACCTGGGGTGAATTTCATGTTTCCTCCAACAACAAAACAACGTTTCCGAAAAAAAACACAGCTGAAAAACTTGCGCAATTTGTCTTTTTGGTCAGTAGAGTGTCCTGCCTGTCGGTAAGCACATGGTAAACACAGATATTTTGGGAAGGGTAGGGATTGTCGCAAATGACGGTCCCGCGTGATTTAATTGGTCGGGGCAGCGGGATTTGAACCCACGACCCCCAGTCCCCCAGACTGATGCGCTACCAGGCTGCGCTATGCCCCGACCCGTAAGAAAGCGGGAATATAGAATTTGCTTTTTCATAAGGCAACCACATCTGCACTAACCCGAAAAATAAAAGGACTTCTCGATAGGATGTTGTCATTGGACAGGTGGTTTTTTTCATTTAACCAAGGCTACATTTGGAAATGGCTCAAAAAAGATATAAAGTTCGTTGACATTCTGTCATTAACGCGCCAAAACAACGCTTCTTCTTGAATTTGTGATTATTTTGCGCTTCAAGAAGCATTTAATCCTTGTCGCGGGGTGGAGCAGCCCGCCCTAGCTATTGCGAAGCAAAAGCGTAAAGAGAACGAGGCTACCGGGGCTGCTAACCGGTAGAGTTTAATATCGCGGTGGGGAGCAGCCCGCCCTAGCTTTTGCGAAGCAAAAGCGTAAAGAGAACGAGGCTACCGGGGCTGCTAACCGGTAGAGTTTAATATCGCGGGGTGGAGCAGCCCGGTAGCTCGTCAGGCTCATAACCTGAAGGTCATAGGTTCAAATCCTATCCCCGCAACCATTCCAATATTAAGCAATTCATTTTTCTGATTTAGTCGAGGATGTGAACGCTTAGCGATTGTCCTCGGTCGAACTTGCTTTTCACCTTCCACCGCCAAAGCCTCGAAATTTAATGAGGATGCAAATCCTTCTCCGCAAACGACACAGTCATCCTTTATTAATTAAAAACAAATTCTCCCGGGTTGCTGTCGCTGATTTTAACTGTCCTTTAAGGTAATGCCTGAAAACAAAGGACAACAATGTGTCTTTAGGTTTTCGATTAATAATCCTGTAAGACTCGCGGCATTAAATTGCATGCATGCGTTCGCCTTTTTCACAACCGCGGCAACTGCCTTTACTTGCCATGCTTTTGGCAAGTGTTTCGCCGTGCGTAGCTTATGCAAACCCGACGGGGGGCACTGTCTCTGCGGGATCGGCGACGATTGGGTCTGTGGACCGTACGCTGACGGTTAATCAGGCGAGCGACAAAGCGGTGATCGACTGGCGGGGCTTTGATATTTCCAGAGGCGAGACGACTAACTTTAATCAGCCATCAACGCATTCCATAACGCTGAATCGGGTGAACAGCCCTAGCGCCTCGGTGATCGATGGTCATCTGAATGCGAACGGTAAGGTTGTCATTGTTAACCAGAACGGGGTCGTTTTTGGCAAAGACAGCGCGGTCAATGTCAATAGCCTTCTGGCGACGACGGCGGATATCTCAGACGATAAATTCATGGCGTCGAATAAGCTGGTTTTCGATAAACCCGGCAACCCGAATACGGCCATCCACAATCTTGGAACCATAACGGCGCAAGAGGCGGGCCTTGTAGGCCTCGTGGCGCCGGAGGTGATCAACGCCGGCGTTATAAGCGCAAGGCTGGGCCGCGTTCATCTGGCTTCAGGCGACACGGCAACGGTGGACTTCTACGGCGATGGATTGATGGAGGTAAGAGCGAGCGATCAGCTGCACAAACAGCTTGTGTCTAATACGGGCAGGCTCATCGCCGAAGGCGGCACGATAGCTATGACAACCGCGGCCGCCAAGGAAACCGTCAATAGCCTTATTTATGTGGGCGGCGAATTAATCGCGACCGCCATCGGCGAGCAGAATGGCAACATTTTCCTTTATGCCGAAGGAGTTAATGCGGTTCCCGGCAATCTCGCGGCTGATAAAGGCTTAAAGGACGGCAGCAGCACGGTGCAGGTGAGCGGAAAGCTGGACGTTTCAAGCGCTGAAGGAACGGGCGGTGGGATTGACATTTTGGCCGACAAGGTGACGCTTGCGAAAACCGCCGTCCTGAAAGCGAATGGGCAAACGGGCGGCGGGGCGATCAATGTCGGCGGATCCGAACGCGGGGAAGGAACGACGCCTACCGCTTGGTACACCATCGCCGAAGAAGGGTCTACTGTTTCAGCGAATGCGGTCAAGAAGGGCGACGGCGGCAAGGTCGTTCTTTGGTCTGATGTTAAAACGAAAGTTGCGGGAACGATTTCCGCGGAGGGCGGCAGCGAAGGCGGCAAGGGCGGTTTTGTGGAAACCTCCGCGAAGGGCAATCTCGATATTCAGCCCACGGCAAAAGTAAGTACGCTTGCCCCGAAAGGCGAGACGGGGATGTGGCTGCTCGACCCCCGAAATGTCATCATTTCAAATGGCTCCGATGTCACGATGACATGCAGCGCCGGAACCTGCACGCCCACGGGAGACGACTCCATCCTCAATATCACGACGCTGACTACCGCGTTGGCAAGCAGCAACATTAACGTGACAACCGGCTCAACCGGCACGCAGGCGGGCAATATCACAGTCTCGTCGCCGCTGACTTTAGGCGCGCTGTCGCACACGCTGACTCTGACCGCCGCGGGGAATATCTACATCAATAACACCGTGTCGTGGAGCGCAAGCACGCTGACCCTTACGGCCTCAGCCGGAAGCGTCTACATCAACGCGGTGATGTCTGCGACTGGTACCGCAGGTCTCGTGATGACGCCCAGCACTGGATATGTGTATTGCGGCCTTAACAGCAGCGGTTTTACCGGTCGCGTGGATATGGCTGGCGGTACGTCGTTGACGATCAACGGCAACGCCTACACGATCATCAACAGCCTCGGCACAGCCGGAAGCACAACAGGAACCGATCTGCAGGGCATGAACGGTAATCTGGCGGGAAGATACGCATTGGGCAGCAATATTGACGCCTCGGTAACATCGTCGTGGAATTCTGGCGCGGGGTTTGTTCCTGTCGGCGATGGGTCGGTTGGGGCTTCTTTCACTGGCAACTTCAATGGCTTGGGTCACACCATTTCGGGACTTTATATTTATCGGGCGTCAACAGGCTGGACAGGCCTTTTCGGTTGGGCCAACGCTTCTGCCAGAATCGGGAATGTAGGCTTGACGAGCGTGAATATCACCGGTTACTCCCGGCTTGGCGCACTTCTTGGTGCTTCTTCGGCGATTGTTATTAACAGTTTTTCGACCGGCAGCGTTACGGGTGGATATCAAGAGGCAGGTGGCTTGATAGGTGAATCTGGTGGAAGTTTAAGCAACAGTTTTTCTACCGCAACAGTAACCGGCTTGTCTCATTATACTGGAGGATTGGTTGGCTATCTTACGGGCGGCAGTATTACGAATAGCTTCGCTTCAGGGAACATAAGTGGCGGCCCACAAGTAGGCGGGCTGGTTGGCAACAGCGCGGGCACCATTACAGCAAGCTATGCGACAGGACCTGTTGTTAGTGGGAGCAGCTATGTTGGCGGGTTAGTTGGCAACAATTATGGCACCATTACTAACAGCTATGCGACGGGGTCTGTAACGGCATGTGGAGATTGCAGCGCCTATGCCGGGGGATTAGTGGGTAAGGATAACAACGGGACAATTATCAATAGTTTTTCTTCGGGCAGTGTAAGCGGCTACAGCAACCTGGGTGGATTAATCGGTTATAAAGATTGGGCCAGCACCGCCACGTCAAGCTATTGGGACACAACAACCTCAGGCCAAGCGTCCAGCTACGGCGGTACAGGCAAAACAACTGCCGAGATGAAAACGCGAAGCACCTTTTCCGGATGGGATTTTACATCCACATGGATGATGGCAGAAGGCACCACATATCCTATGCTTCAGTGGCAGGGGAATATGATCGCGGGAGCAAGTAATTTAGGCGTAGGACAAACAGTTAGGGTTTTGGTTGATGGCGCGTCGATAGGCACTCTGACGACAGGAACAAGCGGCAGTATTTATGCTCTTTTGGCTGCGGGCAGTTTTAGGGCGGGTAGCAACATATTGCTCTTTCATGACGGGGGCGGTGCCACGGCGGCGAACGTCGTTTACATCGCGGGCGGCAACGCCGTTACCGGCGTGACGATGAACGCCAGCACCCTGATAGCGAACAGCGCGAATGGCGTGTTGACCAATACGGCATTGGCGACGGCTTTAGGCAGCTATTCCGACACGGATATCAGATACAGCGCTTCGGGAAATAATCTGACGATCACAGCGCCCGCGACCATATTCGACAACGACTCGACCGGCGGCATAAACATCAACGGCACGATCAGCACATCGGGAACCTTTACGTCCGATGTCGCAACCACCATATCGGCCAGTAGCATCAGCGCAACAAACGCAAATATCACCTTCACCGGAGCCGTGACACTTGGCGCGGATGCTACGATCAACGCCGGGACCGGCACTGTAACCTTCAGCAGTACGATTAATGGCGCGTATGACCTGACGGCTTCGGCGGGGACATTCACCCTAAGCGGCGCCATCGGCGGATCAACGCCGTTGGACGTTCTTTCTCTGACTTC
>CAZLIG010000026.1:12847-16270 GCA_964559415.1 uncultured Rhodospirillaceae bacterium | reverse complement strand
GCCGCCAGCGTTCGTTCTGAGCCATGATCAAACTCTCAAGTTTAATCTAGTTCTTACAGAACAATTTTAGTTGTTCAAACTACTTGGTATTGCCGAAGCAACACCTTGACTTAGGGTTCTCATTACTCAACGACTTAATTTGCATTAAGTCGTATTTTACGCGCTGTCTCGCTTACCAGCGAAACAGCAATGTATTCTTGCGAATACATCGAACTTTTGTCGACAAGGATGCGTAACGACAAACCGAAACCATTATTAGCCACTTGCGTAGCTAAGAAGGCTTTGTGATACCATCGGCCAGTTGCCATGCCTTTCGGCACAACTTCCCACCGCGGATCGCCGTCTGCGCATCCCTTCTCATCCATATTCACTTGTCCAAGAACAAGACCGGAAACCGGTCCGCAGTACGTTGAAAAGACGAAACAAAAACCTATGCGCTGTTCCAGTCTTTCGACCTTCTTATGCGCTAGATATTGCTGAGTGTCAACAATACTGCTTTCGGGGTCAGTGTTTGTGACCGCCGACAGGGGGGAACATAGGCAGTCGGGGTTGGCATGTCTAGAAGAAAATTTAAAATCTTTTGACTATTTTTTCTTGACACAGGACCGTACTTCTCTCTCAGCTCCTTCAAACGCCCCAAATGTTGCAAAAACCCCAGTAAAACCGGGACTTACCCCTCGTGCCAGATTCGTCTAATTTACCCCTATAACTAGCAATAAACCTTTCAAATACGCGCTCTCCGGAAGGTTCGGATGCACCGGATGATCCGGCGCGGCAAAGCACGTATGTAAAATCTTCCCCTTTTTGCCGGAATCGTTCAATCCGGCTGCCACTTGCTCGATAAAAACGGGCAATTCCATATTGTGACTGCACGACGCAATAAACAGGAAACCGCCATTTCGCGTCACCGAAGCGGCCAGCTTAGCCAGTTTCCTATACCCGCGTGACCCGCTCGCGAGGTCTTTGCGCGATTTAACAAACGCAGGTGGATCAGCCACAACCACATCAAAAGTCTCTTTCGCTGATATACGTGTTTCAAGATTCTCAAAAACATCGTTCCGAACGAACTCACAGCGATTTTCCAGCCCGTTGGATAGGGCGGCCTTTCTCGCCAATTCAAGGGCAGGTTCCGAGGAATCGACGCCAATAACGCGCTTGGAACCGGCTTTTGCCGCCGCAATCGCAAACCCGCCCGCGTGCGTATAGAGATCGAGCATCGTCTCCGCATTGGCGGCATATTTGGCAACAAGCGCATGATTATCGCGCTGATCGAAAAACCAGCCCGTCTTCTGCCCCTCGCACACATCAGCAAAATAGGTGAGCCCATTTTCTACAATAGGGATCGCTCCCGAGACATCAGCGCCAAGAAACTTCGTCTCGCGCGAAAGCCCTTCAATCTCGCGGCCAAACGCGTCGTTTCTCAAAACAATCGTTTTGGGGTTTATAAGACGGCGCAACGCTTTCTCGATCACGGGCCAAAGGCAATCCATCGCCGCCGTGTTAAGTTGCACGCTCAAAACGTCCCCAAAGCGATCGACAATTAGCCCCGGCAACCCATCGGCTTCGGCATGAATCAAGCGATAATAAGGGCAGGGGACAAGCCTCGTGCGCAAGGCCAAAGCGTCCTCGATACGCTTGCCAAACCACTCTTCATCAAGCTCATCGACAAGATTCGAAGTAAAAAGCCTTCCGGCGATCAATGTATGCGGATTAAAGCTCCCGATTCCAAGAAAGCGCTGATCATGCGCATAAAACGCGACGATAGAGCCGCGCGGCAATCCCTTCGCCGCCGCATCCATGACGATCTCATTAGAATAAATCCACGGATGCCCCGCCACCACGCGCCGATGCTTTTGCGGCTGCAATCTGATGACCGGAAACACATCTGTTTTGTTGCCCATCTATAAGCTCCCCTATGTTTGCTTTTAAGAAAAAAACGCCGATTATTCGGCTATAGCATAGCACGTCGAGATATCGGTCGCGCTATCGTCACCGACCGTAGCGGAGTAGATTCTACGGCTTGTTTCTGTCCCACAACGTATTCCTTGTTCTGATTCAAACGGTCGATAACGGTATCCAAGCTCGGTGTTTTTGGCGGCGGCGCATCATCCAACCCAAACCGCTTATAAGAGGCTGCAATGGTCCGTTCGACAAACCTGTCTGTCACACGGTCGATCCCATCAACACCACGCGCATAAGCCTCCTCGTCGATAGAGAAGATGCCGCCATACTCTCGCGCCCAGTTCCGCTTTATGGGAATGTGTTTGTCTATCGAAAGCTCTTCAAAGTCGATCGGATACGGGAATGTATTAGGTTGCGTGCCCTCGGAAAATGCGACGACAATGTTTTTCTCGCTTCCATAATTATCGACATCATTATGTCCAATGAATTCTAAATAAGGCAGCAGAGCTGAAAGCTTCCGAGCGACTCCATCAAAGGCGCTCTGGTCTTGGTTCCTGAAAAATTCGCCGAGAGACTGCTGCCTCTCGCCAATGACCGGTGAAATACAAAGGCAGTTTGCACGATCTGGGGTCGCGAACGGAAACACCTCATTACTGGACACCGTAACGCCCGCTTTCATCCCGATCGTCGGAGAAAAATCCTCGCACGCAGCCCAAAATGGATAGACGACCTTCGCGTATGCCCTTGCTCCGGAGTCCATCTCGGCGCACCAAAATGCGCGTTCAGTTCGCAAATGAAATTCAGATCGGGCTAAAGGCTTCCAACCCGCACGCTTAAGCGTCTCGAACTTTCCCAACAACTCCGCCATAGGCTAACCCAAAAGCATTGCCGCAATGCGACAAGCTTATCACAAAGGTGCGAAACTAATTACGAGCACGCCTGTTAACCAAGACGGAGAAAAGGCGAAGGTATTACTTCTTGCTCTTCCCGTTACGTTGCACGGCAATCGGCTGCGTAAACTGCAACTCAATATCCCACGGAAAGTAGATCCAAGTCTCTTGGCTGACCTCCGTCACGAAGGTATCGACAAGCGGCTCTCCCGAAGGCTTTGCATAGATGACGGCAAAATGAGCCTTGGGAAGCATTTTGCGCAAAGCCTCGAACGTGCGCCCGGTATCCACAAGATCGTCCACCACAAGCCACCCCTCGCCGTCGCCAACATTCGCTGGCTCCTTCACGATGTTTAACTTTTCATCCTGCGCCGGGGCAGTATCGTCTCGATACCCAATCACCGACACGGTCTCGATCACGCGAATATCAAGTTCGCGAGCCACAATCGTGGCCGGAACAAGGCCTCCGCGCGTAACGGCAATAATTCCCTTCCACTGCACCCCATGCTCCAGCAGCTTCCATGCAAGAGCCTTGGCGTTGCGATGAAGTTCCTCCCAGCTAACCGGAAAGTATTTTTGTGGCGATACAAAGGACATCGGATCTCTCGTTTAAAGTTTCTGAAGGGTCAAG
>CAZLIG010000026.1:9771-12837 GCA_964559415.1 uncultured Rhodospirillaceae bacterium | reverse complement strand
TAGAAAAAAATGGAACTTTGTGGAACCGGAATTTCTGTCACAAACCGAAATAAACGCCAGGATCAGCTTGGGCAGCCCCTCGCACAAGGTCATCGGCTAGCTTCTCCTTAGGATACGAACGAGCCACGCCTCGGTCTGGTGTCTATACACCTCGCCGACCAAAGATTTCTCAATATCGACGCTTCCAAAATAGGTCTTTCAAGAACATATTTCCACGCTATTACGAGTTGATACGCCCCATTTGATCAATGACACAAGCCGAGCTTCAAGAGTGACGCTCTATGACACTCAAATGCGCGTGGATGATATAATCCTTGCTCAAGCTGCAATTTTTGCTAGAATTAACCGCGTTTTCCGAAAAGAAGAAAGACCCCTTGAAATGGCCCGACGCCCTTTGATGAACGTCAAAGACTCATCAGAAGAGGAAGAAGAAGTCCCCGCCAAGACCGCTCAAATCGAGCGCCTGCGAAGCGTGATTTCTGCGGTAAACCACGACTTGAGACAGCCGTTACAAACGATGGAACTCCTGTGCGGAGTCCTCACGGCAAAAACGAAAGACGAAGAAGTTCTAAAAATAAACACGCGGATCGAAGACACTTTGCGTTCTGCAATCGACCTCCTCGACAGCCTCGTTAACGCAGAGCGCTCGGCCGAGCTGGCCGAAGAACACGCCAAGCCTGTAACAAAGGAAACTCCCGTCTCGGTGATAGAACAGCCGCCAGCCACCGAAGTAGTGCCGTCGCCCACAATCTCCATCGTCGACGACGACCGCGAACTTCGCGAAGCAATGGGCGACCTCCTTCGCAGCCGAGGCTATGCCGTCCAACTCTACGAAAGCTGCGAGGACTTTCTCGCCCGCAGGGTACCAACACGGCCCGGCGCGCTTCTCATTGACGCAGTCTTTCCGAGCGGCATGAGCGGCCTCGATCTTCTGAAGCGAATGAAGGAAATCAAGCAACTTCCTCCGGCCATCATGGTGACGGGTCGCGGCGACATCTCGCTTGCTGTAGATGCCATGAAAGCAGGCGCGGTCGACTTCGTAGAAAAACCGATCAACCACAAAGAACTGCTACAAGTCGCTGCAAACGTGTTCAAGCAAACACAGGACGCGACCCGCGTCTCCGAAGACCGCGAAGTAGCTCTCGCTCGCCTCTCGCGCCTGAGCGCGCGAGAAAGGCAAGTGATGGAAATGGTGCTTCAAGGGCAGCTTAACAAAAACATCGCGGCTGATCTGGGCATCAGCCAAAGAACCGTCGAAACCCACCGCGCAAACATCATGCGGAAGATGGAAGTAAAATCCCTTCCGGCATTGTTGCGCCTCACTATGGCTGCTGCCTAATTTTCTTTACGCTTTTCATAAGTAGATTCCGACTCTAGCCACGCTCACAAGGGCATCTACGTAGATTCCGATTCTATCGAGTGCGCGCCGTAATCGGCTATTAGTTCGCACCTAAATCAAGCCAAAAACGCATTGGATCGAAGCCGTTGGGACCACTCCGGCAATCCGGATGCGGTTCACGGGCCAATTTGGGGAAAGCAGAGAAAGGAGAGAACCCCGCGAACGCTCCCGAACTTAACTTCGAGAATAAGGAGATCTGAAATGGCTGCCAATTTGAGCTTATATCAAGTGACGTCGGTAATCTGGGCCGTAGTATCGGATGGGAAACAGGCCTATGGCTTCAAATACCGAAAGGACGAAACAGTATTCAAGGACAACATTTACGTCCTGCACGGCGGAAAGCCGGAACAAGAAGCAGCTCAGTCAGGCGAGCCAGCCCAAAAGGCGGAGCCATCTCCCAAAGTGACGAACAAGATCGTCAAGAATTTCATCCCCACAATAGCATCGCAGCTTGAGCAAGCTTTTGACGCAAACGCTTTCGACTACGTAGTGATAGTTGCGCCGCGAAAAACGCTCGAGTCCTTGCGAGACTGCCTAACCGAAAGGATGCGGAACCGTGTTCTCATGAATATGCCCGATGGCTATGTCTATGACCGCAGTGGCGCAATTTTCGCACTAAAAGACGAGGCCTCCGATCATTTCACGTCCTACACGGACACAATTTGCCGAAGCCTTCCGCCGTGCTGCACGCGGGAAAATGGCAGTCGCGAGGGCGGTGGCGTGCGTATCAAGAGATACAGGTCTGGCAGCACAGGATACGCCGGTGACACAGATATCTATATAGTCCAATGAGTTGCCTCATGCCGGGCTGTATATCATTAACCGCATTTCAAGGCTTGTATTTGGTGAGAGAGCGTTAATACTTATACATATTTTTAGAGGCTGGATGTGACTGAAAAAACAACTGCCGTAGAGGCGGTGAGCGAGGCCGGGGCTCCTAGGGAGTCCGTTGCGGCCCGCAAGAGTCCGCATTGGCTTTGGCTTCCTCTTCCGATCCTCATCGCATTGCTCGCATGGGCGAGTTTTGCTTTGCCTGAATGGAACGTTGGGCCACCCGCTCTTGTCATGGCTACCAGCTTCACGTTCTCAATGCTTATATCCATCCCGGTTGCTGTTCTGTGCGGACGAAACTTTCTTCGCAGCGGGTCTGTGGGCTTGCTGCTGTTTGGCTGCGCAACGTTGTTGTGGGGCGTGTCAGGCGGGGCGGTCGCCGCAGGATCGTGGCTCTACGGGCCGAGGATCGATGCTAATGCGGTAACAACCGTTACCGGTATGAGCAACTGGATCGCATCATTCTGCTGGCTCGTCGGAGCGGCTTGGGTTCCTCGTTGGGGGATGCCGGTCCGCGGGCGAACGGCATGGCTGTCGTTTGCCTTCGCTCTTGTAGTGATATCGGTTGGTGTCATCATTGCAGTTGCAAACGCCCAAATGCCCCCGGTATTTTTCGTCCAAGGGGTAGGAGCCACGCACGAGAGAATTCTCGTGCTATTCTCTACGGCGCTAATGTATGGCATTGCGGCCTTAATGATCCGCTCGACAACTTGGTCGGCACCGTATCCCAAGAACCTGTTTACGCTTGCGCTAGTAATGCTCGCCGTGAGCAATATGGGGTTGATCTTTCAAACCGTCCACCTGGGCGCACACGGGTGGCTGGCCCTCCTGTCGCG
>CAZLIG010000026.1:5282-9761 GCA_964559415.1 uncultured Rhodospirillaceae bacterium | reverse complement strand
TCCTCGCGGGAGCCTATATACTCGCGGCAACTTTCTTCGTCTACCGTCACTGGGACGGCAATATCGATGTTGTCGAGAAACAACGTGAAGAAGCCTGGAGTGCCTACGGGATTGCGCTGGCGCTCGTGCTGGCCTCCGCAATTATCCGCGCCGTCATGCTCAACGGAATTGACGACCGTGTGGTCTTCATAACATTCTTTCCGGCGATAACCTTAGCTGCTTTGTACGGCGGCTTTCTTGTCGGCCTGTTTGCGACCGTTTCCGCAATCGCCTGTGCGGCATACCTCTGGGAAGGAAATCCGTTCATCTTTGATGCCGGTTTTGATCCCGCAGTAACCGCAGTCTTTATCGCGATCAGCTTATTTATCTCATGGATCGCATACACCTTCCGGCAAATGGACCTTCGCCTTCGAAAAAACGAGGCGGTCCGCCGCGAAGATCTTGAGCGCCTTGTCGTCCAACGTACGGCAGAGCTTACGCGCCAGATACGAGTCAGAAAGCAGGTGGAACAAGCCCTGATCTCTGCCCTCGATGAAGTTGGCCGCCACAAAGCCGAGCTTTCGACAATCCTCGACGTCGCGCCTGTTGGCATATCGATCGCGCGAGACAAGACCTGCCAGGTAATTACAGGAAACAGGACTGCCGAGGAACTCCTGCACCTCCCTCACGGCTCGAACATCTCCGTGCGCCAAAGCCGAACAATGCCGTTTAAAGTGGTTGACGAGAAGTTGGAAGTTATGGCGGTCGACCATATGCCGATGGAGCGTGCGATGAGGGGCGAAGCCGTCCGGGGCTTTGAAATGGCCCACCAGTTCAACGACGGAACGCTACGTAAGCTTTATGTGAACGCCGAACCTCTTAGGGATCAACAGGGCGAAATTACCGGGGCAGTGATGGCCTTCGTTGACATAACGACCCTCAAGGACGCCCAAAAGAACATGAAGGCGGCGCTGGATGAAGCAAAACGAAGCAAAGCCGAAGTTCAAGCCATCCTGGATGTCGCGCCCGTTGCCATCTGCATTGCGCGCGAACCGTCTTGCGACGTGATCGTGAACAATAGGGCCGCCGAGCATCTGTTTCATCTTCCGCGCGGGGCAAACAGCTCCTTTCAACAGCAGGGTGTCCCATGTCGGCCGGTTACGGAAGACCTCCGCGAAATACCGCATTCTGAGTTGCCGGTTCAACGCGCAGCCAAGGGCGAAAGCATCCGGGCATGGGAGTCGTGCCTGCGCTACGACGACGGATCTCTGGTATATTGCTATACAAACGCCGAACCGCTTCGCGACGAGGAAGGCAACATCACCGGCGCGGTCGCGGCATTCCTGGACATCAGCCGCATCAAACAGGGCGAACACCGGCTCCGCGAGCATAAAGACAGGCTCTCGCTCGCCATAGAGGCGGGAGAAATGGGAGTCTGGGAGAAAAACAACCTGGATCAAAGCACATGGTCGGATGAATTGTACCGAATTCTCGGTTACGAGCCGGGCTCTGTGGCTCCGGGAACCGCTACCTTTTGCGACCGCCTTTGGCCGGAAGATCGCCCCCGCCATCAAGCGATGTTGCAAAGTTGTTTTTCAACAGGAAGCGATTTCCATGCGGAATACTGCCTGACCCTCGGCGACGACCGCACGCGTTGGATCGAGGTCAGGGGCCGCCCCTCGCTGGACGACCGAGGAAAACCGCAGCGGGTTTACGGCGTGGTTTTAGATATCACCGAACGTAAACGCGCGGAAGAAAACCTGAGAAAATCGCAGCGTCAGCTCGAAACCTTCGTGCGCACAGCTCCCGTCAGCATGGCAATGTTTGACCTGAACATGAATTACCTTGCGTATAGCGACCGCTGGCACGAGCGAAACTGCCGGAGCCACCAAAGCCTGATAGGTCTTAACCAGTACAAGCTGCATCCCGACATCCCCGAGTACTGGAAAGATATCCATCGCCAATGCCTGGCCGGAAAAACTCTTTCAGCCGACGAGGACATCTGGATTCAACCCGACGGCAGCAAGGAATGGTTGCGTTGGGCGGTCGCCCCGTGGCGCGACGAAAACGAGGAGATCGGCGGGCTCGTCATATATACCGAAGACATCACGGAACGGAAACGCATGGTTGAAGACCTTCGCGAAAGCGAAGCGCGTTTCCGCGCAGCGCAGGAAGCCTCGCTTGATGCGTTTGTTATTTATGAGCCGGTCCTCGGCGAGAAGAAGGTTATAGACCTCAAAGTTCTTTATGCGAACCGCATGGCCGCCGCCTATTGCGGGTGTGTCCCCGAGGAAATGGAAGGACACCTTATCAGTGAAATCCTTCCGGCCGCAAAGGATGCGAATGGCCTGATTGAGAATCACGCAAAAGCGATTATCTCCGGCGAACCTCAAGAATATACGCTTCACTACGACTCTCACGGCGTTTCCGGATACTACCGAAACTTGGTCGTTCCTTTCGGCCCTTATGTCGGCACGACTTTCCGGGATATCACCCAACTCCGCCATGCCGAACGCGCCCTGCGCGAGAGCGAAGAACGGGCGCGCCTGCTTGAGGAAACGCTGACTCAGGGAGTGATATACCGCGACCGAAAAGGGCGTGTGGTTCGCGCAAATCCGGCCGCCGAACAAATCCTCGGACGCAAAAGCGAAGAAATGACGGGCCTTGATTTTGAAAACCTGAAGTACAACCCGATCCGCGAAGACGGCACGCCGTTCCCGGTTGAAGAGCACCCTGTCTGGATTGCGTTGAAAACAGGGAAGGTCATGTCGAAGATCGTAATGGGCCTCTACAATCCGCGCATGAGAATGGTGCGCTGGATTTCCATAGAGGCCGTGCCCCTGTTCCATCCCGGCGAAAGCGAACCCTACGAGGCCTATTCGATTTTCTCCGACATCACGCACCTTAAACAAGCCGAGCAAGCGCTCCGAGAAAGCGAAAAGCGCTCTCGAATGCTCGAAGCGACGCTCACCCAAGGCGTAGTCTACCGAGACCGCAGAGGCAAAATTGTCCGTGTAAATCCCGCTGCCGAACGCATTCTGGGGCGGACCACAGCGGAACTGGAGTCGTATTCTCTCGACCACCTTAAAACACAGTGCATCCGTGAAGACGGCACACCCTTCCCGGATGACGAACAGCCCATAGCCGTAGCGCTGAAAACCGGAAAAACGGTATCCAATGTGGTTCTCGGCGAGTTCAACCCGCGCATGAATATGTACCGCTGGCTAATAATTGACTCGGTTCCGCTTTTCCGCCACGGCGAGACAGAACCGTACGAAGCATATTCAATCTTTTCCGACGTCACCGAAACGGTGGAGGCCAACAAAGCGCTCGCAGCGGCAAAGGGGGAAGCCGAGCGTGCAAATCTCGCGAAATCCAAATTCCTCGCCGCCGCAAGCCACGATCTGCGTCAGCCCGTCCAATCTCTTGCGCTTCTGCTTTCGGCTTTAGAACGCTACGTTGCAAAGCGTCCGCAGGCGATCAAGACGATGGATATGATGAAAACGGCTGTAGACGGTCTTAGCAGCCTCTTGAACGGCATCCTCGACATCTCGCGGCTTGACGCCGATATGGTCGTACCCTCAATGGATAACGTCGACGTAGGCCGAATGGTCGCCTTCCTTGCCCGCGAGTATGGCCCCGCAGCGGCAGGGAAGAATATAGATATTCGTGAAGTCAAATCCTCCGCCAGAGTATGGTCGGATTCAACGTTGCTTGAGCGCATTCTTCGCAACCTGATTGAAAACGCTCTCCGGTACACGCCGAAAGGACGCATACTCATTGGCTGCCGACGCCGTGGCGACCGCATCCGCATCGATGTCGTCGATACGGGAATTGGCATTCCCGCCGATAAGCAAGCAAAGATTTTCGAAGAATTCTATCAGGTCCGCCACCCGCTTTATCGTGGAGAGCAGGGGATGGGACTTGGCCTGTCGATCGTTGCGCGCGTATCCCATCTCTTGGGAGCAGAAGTCCAAGTCTCTTCGCACCTGAATCGCGGAAGCCGCTTCTCGATCATTCTTCCTGCTGCAGAGTCTGTGACGTGTGAGCAGGAAGATTCCCCAAACCTCTCCGTGAGTCCGGGGGGCCGCATCCTTGTCATCGAAGATAACGCAGTGCTCCGCCAAGGATTCGTATTGGTGCTTGAAACTTGGGGATACAGCGTAATTTCCGCAGCGACCGGTGAGGAAGCCTTGGAATTGGTGGAAAGCGAGGCAAACCGTTTGGATGGAATCGTAAGCGATTACCAGTTAGGTCGCGGGCTAAATGGCATTAAAACGATTAAAGAAATCGAACATCGCGCAGGCCGTCGCATCCCGGCTATCGTCATAACCGGCGACACCGCGACCGAGGATATCACCGAAACGCACTCCAGCGGATACTCTGTCCTTCACAAGCCGGTCCGCGCCGAAGACCTGAAAGCGTGCCTTGCGGACATCCTCATAATGGAAGCGGAAAAGACTGCGATTACAGCATAATCTTGAGTTCCGATAGAAATTT
>CAZLIG010000026.1:0-5272 GCA_964559415.1 uncultured Rhodospirillaceae bacterium | reverse complement strand
GCCAAAACCTCCACGCTATTCTTTTGTGCGCGCTGCTTGTCTCAGCGTGCGAGCCCACTGCATGGGAAGCCGAGCTATCCACATACTACGAATACCCGGACCCGTACCGCGAACGAATGCGCGCCTATCCCGGCTATGTCCCCTACGTGCGCGAGCGATATCTTTATTACGATGCCCCCGTCCGCCGTTACCCGTTCTGGCGCCATCAGTATTACGGGGATGGATATTAAGGTCAGTTGCCAGCAGAAGGACGTGATGCATCAACGCCTCACATCCTTCCGCCGAGCACCGACAGGCTTCCATACAGTGGAGCAACAACGGCAGCCACAGTCCACGCCAAAACCGCGCCAATCACTAGCGTCAGCCCGGGTTCCAAAACACCTATAAAAGTATCAACGGCATAACCGGCTTCGGCGTCGTAGGTGTGCGCAATATCCTCAAGGCTCTTCGCAATATTCCCCGACCGCTCACCGGTCCTCACAACCCCAAGCGCATAAGAAGGAAAGACCCTCTCAAGCGCAAGCGAGAGCGGCGCACCATGCACAAGCCGAACCCGCGCATCCTCCGCCCGGTGCTGAAGGCTCATATTCGACATAACTTTCCCCGCAAGCGCCAAGCAATCCGCTGCATCGCAGCCGCTTTTGAAAAGAATTGAAAAGCTTCGAGCAAACCTCGCAACCTCGGTCTTTACAATAATGTTTCCGAGTACGGGCGCCCCGGCCAAAACCCCATCCGAAGCCGCGCGAAAAGGCGGGAAAAATCTTCGCAACACGAAGAACAAAACAACCGCCAACATCAACGCCGCAAAAACCGGCATCCCATACGCCGCTGCTCCTTGAGAAACCGCCACAAGCACCCGCGATGCTAAAGGCAGCGTTCCGCCAAGCCCATCAAGGAAGATCGCAACCTGCGGCATAACCATGGCCATCATAAACACCACAGCGCTCCCCGCAGTCAGAAGTAAAAACAGCGGATACCTTAACGCCTTCGCCAACCGCCGATGCGTCTCCATATCGCTTTGTGTCATTGTGGCGAGATACCCAAACACGCCGACCATATCCCCGCTACGCTCCCCCGCTGCCACAAGCGCGACAAACACCGGGGAGAACAGGGCAGGGAAAGCCCCAAATGCCGAAGCGACGCCCTTCCCATCAGCCATAGCGCCACATATTTGGGACAACGCCCGCCCCAACTCCGGGTCGGACGTAGAAGCCTGAATGGTCGCCAAAGCCTCCGGGAATTCGACGCCAGCTTTCAACAGTTCATTGACGTTGGAACAAAACGCGGCAAGAACGCGCCGAGAAAAGCTCAGGCGAAGCGATCCAGAGCCCGCTTTCTTGTCTTTGTTCTCTCGAGCATCGATAACTTCCAGCTTCGATTGTTCGAGATAGTGAGCAAGCTCGTTTTCGTCCGCCGCCTGCATCTTGCCGCGAACAACGCGGCCCGAAGGCCCCACCGCGCGATAAACGAATGTCGGCATCAGGTCCTCTCCGCCGCTCCGTCGGGATACCAGACGCTCCAAAACGTAAGCCCCTGAGGCGGCGCAGTCGGCCCGCCCTTCGTCCTGTCGCAAGCCTCGAATGCTGCCTGAAATTGCTCTACCGACCAATTCCCCATCCCGACCATGCAAAGCGTCCCGACCATATTCCGCACCTGATGGTACAAAAATGATCTTGCTTCGGCCTGAACAAAAACCTCTTCCCCTTCGCGCCAAACCTGAAGCTTATCGAGCGTCCGAAGCGGCGAGTTAGCCTGGCAATTGGCCGCCCGAAACGTCGAGAAATCATGTTTCCCGATTAAAACATCCGCCGCCTTCTGCATCGTCTCCGCATCATAGTCTGTCTGAAAGGTAAGCGGCGCGCGCCTGTTCACAATCCGGTATCGATAGGTCCTACGCCGAGCATTAAGCCGCGCATGAAACTCCGGCCCGACCTCTTCGGCCTCAAGAATTGCCACCTTGTGCGGCCTCATATAAAAATTCACGGCATCGCGAACGACCTCCCCACGGGTCGGCTTGCGCAAATCGACATGAGCCACCTGCGCCCGCGCATGAACTCCCGCATCGGTTCTCCCCGCTACAAAAGTCGCGGCATCTTCACCCGAGAACCGCGCCAAAGCCTCCTCAAGCACCGCCTGAACCGACAGTGCATTTGTCTGAATTTGCCATCCACTGAACTGCGACCCGTCATATTCAAGCGTAAGTTTCCACCGGGTCATAGCTTCGTCCCAACCGGCAGCCGCAGCCCGCGCAAAAACGAGGCCCCGTCCGTCGCGCTTTTCCCCGCTCTCTGAACACGCTCAAGCCGCAATGCCTTATCCCCGCACGCAACCGTAAACGCCTCATCGAGCAGAGCACCCGGCTCTCCGCTTTGATCAACCACCGAAGCCGCCAAAACCTTCACCGGCTCCCCATCGAGCAAAAAGAAACACCCCGGCCACGGATGCAACGCCCTAAGCTGCCGCTCAAGTTCAAACGCTGGCTTCTGCCACTCAATCTTCCCAGTCTCCCGCGTCAACTTGGCAGCATAAGTAACGCCCTCCGTAGGCTGCGGGGCAGGGTGCAACTCTCCGGCCCGAAGCTTTCCAAGGGCGTCCACAATCAACAGCGCCCCCACCTCGGCAAGTTCATCATGCAAGCTCTGCGCAGTCGTCTTGTCGGTGATGCGAACGGTCTCTTTAAGCAGCATGGCCCCCGTATCAAGCCCCTCATCCATTTGCATGATGGTGATGCCGCTCTCCTTATCCCCCGCCAAGATCGCGCGCTGAATAGGGGCCGCTCCCCTCCAACGAGGCAGCAACGACCCATGAATATTGAGACACCCCAACCTCGGAGCCTCCAACACTGCCTTTGGCAAAAGCAGCCCATAAGCCGCCACCACGGCAACATCGAGATTAAGCTCCTTGAATTTCTCCTGCTCCGCCGGATCGCGCAGCGTCTTGGGCGTCCTTACCTCGATCCCCATCTCCTCCGCCGCCAGATGCACAGGCGTCTTCTTAACCTGATACCCGCGCCCGACCGGCTTAGGCGGCTGGCAATAAACCGCCGCTATGTCGTGTCCGGCCTTCCGAAGCGCCTTCAACGCCGCCACGGCGAAATCCGGGGTTCCCATAAAAGCAAGTCGGAGAGAAGGGGATGTTGTCATGTCGAATTGAACACCAAAACAGAAATCGTTACGAACTTTTTCCCTCAGCCTCGCGCCGTTCTTTCTCAAGTTTACGCAAAATCATGTCGCGCTTAAGCTTGGAGATATGATCGATAAAAAGATGCCCATTGAGATGATCAATTTCGTGTTGAATGCACGTACTGAGCAAATCCTCGCCCTCAAGTTCGCACCTCTTCCCATGCTGATCGGTATAAGCCATCCGAATGCGCTTGGGCCGCTTAACATCAGCGTAGTGTCCCGGAATAGACAGGCACCCCTCGTTATAAACAAAAAGTTCCTCCGGCTCGCTCCAAATAATCTCCGGGTTTGCCATCAGCAGGGCCTTGGTCCCATCGCGTTCCTGAGATACGTCCACGGCAATCACGCGGCTCAGCGACCCAACCTGATTGGCCGCCAGCCCAACGCCGTTGCCCTTGTACATAGTCTCGCAAAGTTCTTCCATGAACGCGGCGACATTTTTGTCAACTGCAGCCACAGGCTGAGCAACCTTGCGCAAAACCTCTGCCGGAATAGTCTGAATAGTAAGCTTAGCCATAAATCCCATCTTAAAATAAGCGAAAGCCCCAAAGGGGAGTTTCCCACATATTAATGAGAACCTGCCGTTCTTTCCAACATTTTCCCAAAAAAACCTATCGTCATTCCGGCGAAAGCCGGAATCCAGCGCCGCGCGTCCGCGCGGCACAAGACTCAAATCCCCCCGGTGCTAGCTCCGAGGCAGGGAAGCGGGGATGGGTCCATTGTTTTGACTTGTTTTTGGCCCCTAAGCCGCGTCGTCCTTGCGCTCATCGGCAAGCAACCTCATCTCCCTCGGCTGCTTCTCCACAACATCCAGTTCTTCAGGAAGCTCTTTGCCTTCCTTCTTCGCCCCAAACTCGCGAAGCTTCCGGGCCTTGCTCAAAACGTTACGCTCAAGGCTCCCCACCATCTTGTTGTAACACTCGACGGAAGCGGAAAGCTTTGCCCCCATATCAGCTACATACGAAACCATCGTCGAAACGGAGGCATAAAGCTCCCCTCCGAGCGCGCCCACCTTCTCGGCATTCTCGCGCAAATTCTCCTGCCTCCACCCGAGCGCAATCGTCCTGAGCAGGGCCACCAGCGTCATCGGTGTCGCAAGAACCACGTTATGCATGGTCCCGAAATCGATCAAATCCGGATCGCAATCGAGCGCTCCCGCCAAAAAGTGATCCCCCGGCACAAACAGGACCACAAAATCCGCCGACCCGTCGACCTGGTTCCAGTAAGCCTTCGAACTCAGCGCCTTGATGTGTTCCCGAACCTGCCGCGCGTGCTTCTCCATCGAGGTCTGCTTGACGACAGGATCGCCGCTCTCCACCCCGTCGAGGTAAGCCGTAAGGGGCACCTTGCTGTCGATAACGATGCACCGCTTGCCCGGCAGCCTTACAACGTAGTCAGGACGCACGCTTCCTTCTTCCCCCGATACATGGTGCTGAGAGGCAAAGTCATGCGTATGCTCGGTCATCCCCGTCATTTCAAGAATGCGCCGAACCTGAATTTCCCCCCATTGCCCGCGCGTGGTAGGGGTCCGCAACGCCTGCAAAAGCTTCCCTGTTTCCGCCCTCAATTCCTTCTGCGTCTGGTTCGAGGCCGAAACCGCCTGCATCAATTCCTTGTAAGCCCCGGTCCGCGCCAACTCGATCTCGCGAAGTTGCAGGTCCATCTTCCCAAGAGTCTCGATTACCGGCTTGACCATCTCGTCAATGGCGACGCGCTTTTTGTCGAGCGTCGCCTCCGCTGCCACCTCGCTCTGCTTCAACCGGCTCTGAGCCAGTTGCAGAAAACTCTCATTGCTCTGCCTCAACGCCTCCGACGCAATAGACGTAAACCGATCGCTCCACTGGCTCTCAGCCCCAACCTTGGCCCGCATGACCAGCCAAGCAACTCCGCCACCCAGAGCAAGCCCGACGACAAACGAAATGATAATGGAAAGATCCACGAAACCCCCGCAGCCATGACTCAATAACCCTATATACCGCCTTTCCCCCCGAACGTCACGCAAGGCCTGCTATTCCTTTAAGAATGCCTAAAAAACCCCTCTCCGCCACGAAGTGGGGGAGAGCGACTGTCTTGGAAGTCAAGCAATTTGC
>CAZLIG010000025.1:3739-16953 GCA_964559415.1 uncultured Rhodospirillaceae bacterium | reverse complement strand
AGAAGTTCGGCTATAAGAACAGCCTTGAGGCTCCGAAGCTCGACAAGATCGTCATCAACATGGGCGTTGGCGAAGCCGTCAACGACTCCAAGAAGACGAAAAACGCGGCTGAAGAACTCACGCTCATCGCGGGACAGAGACCGGTGATCACAAAGTCGCGCAAGGCCATCGCATCGTTTAAGCTGCGCGGCGGCCTCGGCATCGGCTGCAAGGTCACCTTGCGCCGCGAGAAGATGTACGAATTTCTCGATCGACTGATCACGATCGCTCTGCCTCGCGTCCGCGACTTCCGCGGCGTGTCGGCCAAGAGCTTCGACGGCAACGGCAATTATGCGCTGGGGCTCAAGGAACAGATCGTGTTTCCCGAGATCGAGTTTGACAAGATCGACGAAATCCGCGGGATGGATATCGTTATCTGCACGACCGCTAAAACCGATGACGAAGCTCGCGAGCTTCTTCGGGCTTTCAATATGCCCTTTCAGGGATAAGGAGACGTAGATGGCTAAAAAATGCATGATCGAAAAGGAAGGCAAGCGTCAACGTTTGGCAAAGCAGTTCGCCAAGCGCCGCACCGCCCTTAAGGCCACGATCAAGGATAAAGACACCCCGATGGAAGAACGCTTCGAGGCGGTGATGACGTTGGCGAAGCTGCCGCGCAACGGCGCGAAGATCCGCCAGCACAACCGCTGCGCTCTCACCGGGCGTCCGCGTGGTAATTATCGTAAGTTCAAGCTTAGCCGCATCAAGTTCCGCGAGTTGGCCTCTGCCGGCCAAATCCCGGGCGTGATCAAGTCGAGCTGGTAAGGAGGGAATCACATGTCCGTAGTTACAGATACACTTGGTGATATGCTGACCCGTATCCGCAATGGCCAGATGGCGAACATGGCGGTCGTAAGCTGCCCGGCATCCAAGCATCGCAAGGATGTACTCGAGACGCTGGCGCGCGAAGGCTATATTCGCGGCTACTCGGAAGTGAAGAAAGGGACCGCTCAGGCCCAGTTCGAGATTGAGCTGAAGTATCACGAAGGCTCCCCAGCGATCCAAAAGATCGAGCGCGTTTCGACGCCGGGACGCCGCGTATACGCCGGCATCAAGGACTTGGGTCGCGTATTCAACGGCCTCGGGATTTCGATCCTGTCGACTCCGCATGGCGTGCTTTCCGATAACGAAGCGCGCGCCCAGCACGTTGGCGGCGAAGTTTTGTGCAGGGTCTTCTAAGTCGAGATTGATGAGACACTTAAGTTTGAGGTAATCGAATGTCACGCGTTGGCAAATATCCCGTAGCTCTGCCGCAAGGCGTTACGGCGGAAATCAAGAACCACACCGTTGCCGTAAAGGGCAAGCTGGGGACGTTGAGTCTTGACATTCCTTCCGAAGTCGAAGTGAAGGTCGAGCCGGGCAAAGTCGCTGTGTCCAAGCGGCACGACACGCAGCGCGCGCGCGTTCTGTGGGGAACGACCCGCAACAACATCAAGAACATGATCCAAGGCGTCACCGAGGGCTTCAAGAAGGTTCTCGAGATCGAAGGCGTCGGCTTCAAGGCTCAGATGCAAGGCAAGAATCTCCTGCTGCAGATCGGCTTCAGCCACGATGTGACGTTCGCCCCGCCCGAAGGGATCACGATAAAGGCCGATAAGCCCACGCAGCTCACCATTTCGGGCTTCGACAAGCAGAAGGTCGGGCAGGTTGCGGCTGAAATTCGCGGCATGAAGAAGCCGGAACCCTACAAGGGCAAGGGCATCAAGTATGCGGGCGAGCATATCCGCCGCAAGGAAGGCAAGAAGAAATAAGGTAACTGGGAAACCGGTCAAAGGAAATAGAGGCTAACATGTTAAGTTCAAAACAACTTCACGAACGTCGCGCCGAGCGCAACCGCTACAATATTGCGAAAAATGCGCATGGCCGTCCGCGTCTGTCCGTGCATCGCTCGGGCCGCAACATTTCGGTTCAGGTCATCGACGACAAGGCAGGCAAAACGATCGCCTCGGCTTCGACGCTCGAGGAAACTCTGCGCAAGAAGCTCAAGACCGGCGCCGACAAATCCGCCGCAAAGGCCGTCGGTCAGCTCGTTGCCGAGCGCGCCATCAAGGCCGGTATCAAGGAAGTTGTGTTCGACCGTGGCGGTTATCTGTATCACGGTCGCGTCAAGGAATTAGCGGAGGCCGCGCGCGAAGCGGGCCTTTCCTTCTAATCAGGTTCAACAGAGGAAACTATGGCGAAACCCGAAAAATCGAAGAAGAGCGAAGATAAAGACGAGCGCGAAGGCAGTGAGCTTATCGAGAAGCTGGTTGGCATCAATCGCGTGACCAAGGTCGTCAAGGGCGGTAAGAGCTTCAAGATGGCCGCAATGGTCATCATCGGCGACGGCAAGGGCCGCGTCGGCTACGGCACGGGCAAGGCCCGCGAAGTCCCCGAAGCGATCTCCAAGGCTACGAATGCAGCTAAGCGCAATATGCAGCGCATCCCGCTTCGCGAAGGCCGTACGTTGCACCACGACGTCCGTGGCCGTTTCGGCGCAGGCAAGGTTGTTCTTCGGACAGCGCCTGCCGGTACCGGTATCATCGCTGGCGGCCCGATGCGCGCGCTCTTCGAGGCTCTTGGCATCCAAGACGTTGTCGCAAAGTCTGTCGGTTCGAGCAATCCGCACAACATGATCAAGGCGACGTTTGACGCCCTGAAGCAGGTTGCAAGCCCGCGCTCGGTTGCTGTGCGCCGTGGTAAGAAGGTCAATGAAATCCTTGGAAAGAAGCAGGCTGAAGAAGCCGCTGCCAAAGAATAGGGGCTGCTCATATGGTTACGGCTATGAAGAAGGTTGATGCGAAGAAGGCGGTCAAGACGATCATCATCCGTCAAATCGGCGGCACGTCGGGTAACGGCCCGAAGATGAAAGAAACGCTCCTCGGCTTAGGCCTTGGCCGCACGAACGCGACACGCGAACTGAAGGATACGCCCGAAGTTCGCGGCATGATTAACCGCGTGCGCCACTTGGTGCGTGTGGAAGAACAGAAGGGTTAAGACAATGAATCTGAACGATCTCCGTGACAATCCGGGCGCGCGCAAAAAGCGCATCACTGTTGGCCGTGGCATCGGTTCCGGCAAGGGCAAGACCTGCGGACGCGGCGTGAAGGGCCAGAAGGCTCGCACGGGAGTCAGCATCAAGGGTTTTGAAGGCGGCCAGATGCCCCTCAGTCGTCGTTTGCCGAAGCGCGGTTTCAAGAATATCTTCGCGAAGGAATACTCGGCGGTTAATTTGCTCCGCTTGCAACAGGCTGTCGATGCAGGTCGCTTGGATGCCAAGAAGCCCATTACGTCCGAAAGCCTGATCGAGACCGGCATCGCAGCCAAGGCCCGCGATGGCGTTCGCATCATCGGCAAGGGCGAATTAAAGGCCAAGCTCGACCTCACGGTTGCCGGTGCCTCGAAGTCCGCTATCGCCGCAATCGAAAAGGCCGGTGGCAAGATCACCCTGACGGTCAAGGCTGAGAAAAAAGCAGCTTAAGCTTTTCCACTGCATAAAAAAACGCCCTGCTGACGCGGGGCGTTTTTGTTTGGATTGCGCACAAAAATGCTCAAAAGAGAGCTTCCTTAACTATAAGCTGTAAAATACAATCAGAGGGAGTAATTAACAAAAATAACTCTTCTTAAAGGAATTTCCATATTTGATGATATCCACGGAATAATTCACAAATACGGACACGCTAAACGAGAAAAAGAGCAAGCCAAAGCATTCGGATCGATCCCAACGCAAGGTCCGTACACGCGCTCACTCCTGATTTTCAAGGGCAATGTGCCAATAGGAATGCGAAAAGACTATTATGTCGAAGGTTCGCTCTCTTTCAGATATGTGCAAGAATATGCCTCCGCCAAAAACAATGATATTGTCTGGAAGCTTATAAAGTTTGATCCCAAAGAAGATATCGTTTTCAACTTCAGTCCACGCTTTGAGAGGGGAGGCGTTTACATAGCGCTGATCCGCCAATTCGGAGCAAGAAGAACAGATGTTTTGAGGCGGTTTAAAAAGCTATATGCGTCCGCCCGCGTTGGAATTGTTGTTAATAAGAAAGATACATCACCGCGTGAGAGATTTAAGGCCGTTACATCGGCAAGCGACGAATTGATCGATACTAGGAAGAGTGTGAAGGAAACAACAACCGAATGGTTTAAGGTGGAGATCGGAAAGAACCCGGTAAAACTTTCTGAGAACGATGCGCTCATTCTGGGCGAACAAAAACAAATTACCTCGGAAGCAACTGAGGAGGCTTTCGTAAAAATGGCGTCGGAAATGACAGTCACCTGTTATCAATATGGCGAGCGTCACATATTCCCCAAACTCGCTCGTGAGGAAGCTCGCCTCTAAAAGGTTAGATGTTTCTGCAAAACGCCTAAACCAACACAAAAACCGAATCGCTTTTTGTCCAGAGCGGCAGCTCGACAAAAGAAAAAACCAGAACCAACACTGGGATTATTCTCGTAAGCCATGAATTTTCGAAAAAATTGATTTGTCCATCCCTCGGCGATTGTGGTGAAATCAATACTTTGTATATAAACAAAATATACTTGCATATGATTTAAGCAGATGGATGCAACCAAAAATGGGTTGCTAATAACCAATAAACATTAGGTATTCCCATAAACCCTCCTTTGTGCGTATGATTTGTTAATCTCATTACTGCGATGCAGCAATACTTTGAGGGAGGTCATTATGCGGTGCAGCATAGATTTGCGGAAAAGAGTCCTTGCCTTTGTTCATAGTGGTGGAAGCAAAGCCGAAGCCGCCAGACGCTTCGGGGTTAGCGTCCAAAGCGTTTCCAATTGGCTGAAGGCAGACGATCCGATGACCTACCAAAAACCCGGACCTCGAAGACAGGTCAGATCGAAGCATAAGATGGACTGGGGCGCCCTGCGCGCGCACGTCGAGGCCTATCCCGACGCGCTCCTAAAACAGCGAGCCGCCGTTTTCAACGTGAGCGTAAACTCGATCTGGTACGCGCTCCACCAGATGGAAAAGAACAAGCGGAAAGATCGTATTTCAAGAGAGGATGCCTGCTACGCTCCTCCGCCGGAGGATCAGACCGCAGAAGCATTCTGCATATAAAACTTGAGCTCAGAAAAGAAGGGGCCTCCGCTTTGTCGGAGGCCCCTTTGTTTAGTGTTTGTCGCGCGGCTAGATCAGTCCAAACTCCTTCAGCGCAGCGGAGAGTTTCTGGCGGTTTGTCTCCTCCATCCTCACCATCGGCAACCGCAACTCCGGTGCGTCGATCAGTTTCATCAGCGACATGGCTTCCTTAAGGGGTTGCGGATTGGATTCGATAAACAAGGCCTTGAAGAGCGGGTAAAGCTTGAAGTGTATCTCGCGAGCTTTGTCCCAGTTCCCCGAAAGCGCCGCGCTCGTCATTTCCGACATCTCCTTCGGCACGATGTTGGAGGAAGTCGCGATAACGCCTTTTCCGCCGACAGCCATGCACGGCAGCGTCAGTCCGTCGTCGCCCGAAAGCATCGCAAATCCCTTGCGGCACATCCGCACGACCTGCGACATCTGATCAAGCGACCCCGAAGCTTCCTTCACACCGACAATGTTTTTGCAGTCCTCGCTGAGCTTCGCGAGCGTCGGAGTCTCAACGTTCACTGCTGTGCGGCCCTGAATGTTGTAAACAATGATAGGGAGGGGCGTAGCCTCAGAGATGGCGCGATAATGCTCATAAAGGCCTTTTTGCGTCGGCTTGTTGTAGTAGGGGCTTACAACCAGAAGGCCGTTCGCGCCGTCCTTCTCCACCCGCTTCGCGTTTTCGATAACGTGCTTGGTGTTGTTGGTCCCCACGCCGGCATAAACCGGAACCTTCTTCTCCGCCGCCTCGACAATATTTCTCACAACGGCAGAATGCTCTTCTTCGCTAAGGGTGGGAGCCTCGCCCGTCGTGCCGCAGGCAATGATTCCGCTCACGCCGTTTTTTATTTGCCACTTTGTCAGTTCCCGAATCTTGGCTTCGTCAACGGCTCCGTTTTTGAAAGGTGTAGCCAGCGCGGTCCAGGTACCTGAAAGAGTGGTAGTCATAAATTCCTCCGGTTGAGTTGCGAAAAATGGGCACGTAAAATCAATGCTTGGGATAGATCATTCCACGCCAAAAGCCTTGGGTCAACAATTGGGGGATGCTTAATTTAGCCGTTAACCGTGCGAGACAGCGCCGACATCCTCGTGAAGCTGCTCTTCCTGATGCTTCAGGAAGTAGGAAGGGTCTGACCCCCATGTGTGCAAAAGGTCTTTTGCGATAGCCGGGGACAGGCGGTCGAAAGCGCCGAGCGCCACCGACAGTTCTCTCGGATGGACAATCTGCTCGCCCGGCCGTCCGCCGCGGGAAAGAAGGAAGAGCGAAACAAATCCGGCTTTCTCGATGCCAATGGCTCGGCAGATAGCCGCAAGGCCGCGTCCGCCGATTTCATCCATGATAGTGTCGATGAGCGTCTTCGGCAACCTAGCAAGTCTGGCGAGCAAAATATTGAACAGGCAAAAATGACCCATACGCAAAACTTGCGGAAGAATCTGGGGCGTCAACGCTCCATGTTGCTCAATCCATGCGGCGACCTGACCCATGACTTCGTCGTTCATTTTTTCCTTGGCATGTTCGTCGAGGAAAGTGCCGATCGTCTTGGATAGCGCCTGATCGATCTGCCCGGCGGTGATCCCAAAGCGGCTCATGACACAACGGCGCAAATCTTGTTCCACCCACCAGTACAACTTCAACGCACTGTCAATCTTGATCTCGGGGCGAGAAAGGATGGGTTTGCGCAAAGTGGCGCTATAGCGCGCGGCATCGGTGACAATGTCTACGGCCAGCGGGCTGAGATGAGCGCCAAGGTTTTCGACAACGACTTGCATAACGCGAACGTCGCCGGTCGTGACAAGAGCATCCGCGACGGCCTCGCTCACTTGAACGCGCAAGGCGACTGCTTCGGCATGGTCGGTTCCTTTTTCCTCAACGATGCGAATGAGGTCTTCGTCGGAGAGGGCAGGAGATGAAACGAGAACCGGGCGCGCAATGTCGATGGAATCCTGCGCGAGGTTGGTGGCGATCAGCCGCGGCATACGCGACACGTCCACAAACTTCTTCACGAGATGAGCGCGAACCTGCGGAGAGGAATTGAACATCAGCTGGTTGATAAGCTCGTTAAGCTGCTCTTCTTCCCTAAGTGAGAGCTTTGTGTCGCCCACAAGGAAAATATCGGCAAGCATCCCGGCAAGCTGAATGCGCGAAAGTTCGGTGTGTTCGCGGGCCAACGCGAGCATATTTGGAAGACATTCTTTAATCGACGTAGACATTGTTATTTTATTTCCTTCTAACTCTACCTAGCCGAAAACCTTTAAAATCAATCGCATGAAATAATTAAATGTTTATTTATTGCGGTTATGTAATAATACTGACCTTTTTCACGGAGTGCGTTTATGCAAGTCCCGTCAATTCCACCTCCAGTGGTCGCAAACACGTTGCCCCAAGATATCGCCGCCAAAGCGGTGCCCAGCCCGCAGGCTGTAACGCCCTTGGTGCAAACGGCAGTCGCTCCGACGCCCAAGGCCGAAAAATTCGTCGATGCGCGCCGCGACAGGAATCCGAAACGTAACAACGGCGAAAATCAAAAACGTGATGACGAAGATGCAAAGGAGGACAATCATTCCGTCAACATGAGCATTTAAGTTGAACAGCATCTTATTTTCCCCCTTTCTTTTCACAAAATTACTCGAAAATCCTCGCCTTCAACAACCATTATATCCCATATTTCACGAAACTAAATCATTGATTCTGTGGTAAAAATCACGTTAACCAAGAGTGCGTGGACGTCAATTTTGGCTCACCGAAATTAACCTCCTACCGCACGCTATGCCCAGAAAAAACCACAATTTTTACTGCACGGGGCCTGACTGTCCGATGATTTTTTAATCATAAATCCCGGAGCGCCGTGGCGGTCGGCCTCAAAAATTCTTCGGGGCGGGACAGGAATCATAAAGACGCGACGGCACAAAACACGCGGGCCTGTTACTCATGCTTTCCGTTAGGACGCAACTCATGTTATTTTTCGACTCACCACGTTTTCCAGCCCGAAACCTTCTCTCGAGAAATATCATGACAGAAACCGAAAACACGTCGCCGTCGATCGAAGCTTGTTGCACGAAGAAGGGACGGCCCTTCCTCTGGTTTTTGTCAGGGGTTTTACTGATGACACTGGCGGCAACCGCTGCATTTCTCTACACCTTCCGAGCTGACAATTTTGTTTCAACGCCCAGCGCTGATTTTGGCGAGGTGGAGGAATTGAAACAGCGCGTAGAAGCGCTTGAAAGGCAGTTTAACGCGCTGGTGCAATTGGCTCCCGCGCAACAGGCTGCAAGCAATGCAATTCCGATCGACCAGGAACTCAAACAGCTGAAAGAGATGGTCCAAGGCGTCGAAGGACGGGAGACTCTGGCAGCGCATAAAGTTGTGGCAGCAGCTTTCGCCTTCTGGGATTTGCGCGACGAAGCCCGGCGTGGCGCGGCGTTTGACGTTGAGCTTGCCGCTTTGCGCGAAGCTTCCGACGATCCCAAGGTCGAAGAACTCGCCTCAAGACTGGCTCCTTACGCCGCTGGCGGTACGGCGACGCTAGCTCAGCTTCGCGAAGACCTAAAAAGCGTCCAGAAAAATGCGCCTCCGCCGCCTTCTTCGGCAAGCGAAACCAGTTCGATCATCGCGAAGATCAAAGGGTTTTTAGCGCCGCTCATTTCCGTTAAGCCCTCGCGCGATATGCGGTTCTCGGAGATTGAACGAGCCCTCCAGACAGGCGACGCCTCCCATGCGCTCGAAGCGGTCAAGGCATTGCCTCCGGAGTTGCAGGCAAGTGCCGACTCGCTTCAAAAGCGCATGGAGGCGCGCGCCGACCTTGATGCGACGCTTAAAACGCTTTCGATGCACTTCATGAGCGTTCCGTCCCCTAGGAGCACTCCATGATAGGTCTTGTGCGGTTTGTCATCGAACTCGTTCTTCTGGCCCTTCTTGCCTTCTGGTTTGCCGATGGAACGGTGCGCATCGAATGGCGCGACACGGTTATCGATACGTCGGCGGCGGTGTTGATTTTTTCCGTGGTTGCGCTCGCCTACGTTCTGCATCTCCTATTCAGTATCTGGCGTTTTCTTCGCAACGGACCAGCGCTGTGGACTCTTCGGCATAAGCTTAGCAAGATGGAAAAGGGCCAGGAGCAGCTGACAAAAGGTCTGGTCGCTATAGCTTCCGGAGATTCCTCGGAAGCCGGACGCTTGGCCGTTGCCGCCCGCAAGCACGCCGGAAACGGAGCGGTGGCCCAGTGGCTTCAAGCCCAAGCCGCTCAATTGGCGGGAGATAAAAAATCGGCGCAGGAAATTTTCCGCTCTTTGGCCGCAAACAGCGAAACCGCTGTTCTCGGGTATCGCGGACTGATCTCCGAAGCCAAGCGGCAGGGAGATTGGGCCGAAATCGACAGGCTGCTGGCTGAACTGAACCGAACCAAGCCCGCAACCCCGTGGCTCAGCCTGATGCGTATGGAAAGCGCCGCGCGCCGCCGCCAATGGGAGGAAGCAGAGTCGGCTCTCGCTCATGCCGTTTCGGCCCATTTGCTGGATTCGCAGCAGGGGAGGCGCACGCGTGCCGCTTTGCGCATTGCGGTGGCTCGAGAAGCTGCTGTCTCGCGCAAGGAGGATGCCGCTTTGCAGGCAGCCGAGCAGGCGGCAAAACAAGCCCCGAACTGGCTTCCTGCGGTTATAAATCTTGTCGAGACGCTGGCATCCACAAACCACAAGCGCGCCGCCATAAGGGCTATAGAGCGCGCCTGGAGGACGCAGCCTCACCCCCATCTTGCGCGCGTCCTTTTGCGCGTCGCAGAAACGCCTCTTGAAGGCTTTCGTCAAACCGAGCGTATGTGTCGCGCCAACGAGAACGCTATAGAGAGTCGAGTTGCGTTGGCGGAAGCTGCCCTGGCCGCAGACATCTGGGGAGAAGCCCGCCGCAGCCTGACCTTGGCGGTTAACGACCGAAGCGCCACACAAGGAGTTTTCAAGCTGCTTGCGCGTCTCGAACGCCTCGAACGCCGGGACGAACGCGCCGCAACGCTGTGGCTTACGAAGGCTGCCGAAGCCATGCCGGATCCCGTCTGGCTCTGCCGCGTATGCTGCGGTTCTCATGAAAACTGGAACCCGATATGCGACCACTGTGGATCATTCGACAGCCTCGAATGGCGAAGCGCGGGGAAAAGCAACAACGCACTTCCACATAAAAAGGACTATCTGAACGATGATTAATCCAGATGAAATCGATCCTCCGAAGGCCAAGCCCAAGCCTCGCGATCTGCAAACCATGTCGATCGAAGAACTCGAAGCCTACATAGCCTCGCTCGAGGATGAGATTGCGCGCGCCGACACAATGATTGCCCAAAAGAAGACGCACAGAAGCGGCATCGAAGCGCTTTTCGGCAAGAAGGAATAAGGTAGGAACGGTTATAATGGCGACTGTAATTCCCCTTGAGGCTCTTCCGAAACGCAAAGGCGGTTCCGCGCTTGAGACTCTGGCAAGCCTTGTCGCGGATGATATGACTGCGGTGAACCAGCTTATCGTCCAGCGCATGGAAAGCCGGGTCGACATGATCCCACGCCTTGCGGGGCACATCATCGCATCCGGCGGCAAGAGGCTGCGTCCGCTTTTGACGCTGGCAAGCGCAAGGCTTTGCGGTTATCAGGGCGAGCGCCACCGCAAACTCGCCGCAAGCGTTGAGTTGCTTCACACGGCGACGCTTCTCCATGACGATGTCGTCGACGAAAGCGAACTCCGGCGCGGAAACGCGTCGGCGAATGCTTTGTTCGGCAACGAAGCCAGCGTATTGGTGGGCGATTTCCTCTTCAGCCGCGCGTTCGAGTTGATGGTCGAAGACGGATCGATAGACGTGTTGCGCATCCTGTCGCGCGCCTCGGCAGTCATTTCCGAAGGCGAAGTGCACCAGCTCATCACCGCTAACGACAGTGCCACAAGCGAGCAGGCTTACCTCGAAGTCGTGCGCGACAAGACGGCTGAGCTTTTCGCCGCAGCTTGCCGCATCGGGGCTGTCGTTGAGGGAAGTCCCGGCTCTGAAGAAGAAGCCCTGCGAACCTTCGGCCTTAACCTCGGAATCGCTTTTCAGATTGTGGATGACGTCCTTGATTACTCCGCCGTTCAGGAAAGGCTGGGTAAGACGGTTGGAACTGATTTCCGCGAAGGAAAGGTGACGCTGCCGGTTATTCTCGCGATCCATCGCGGAAACGAGGCGGAGCGCGGCTTCTGGAAACGCGCTCTGGACGACAGCGACCAGCACGAAGGGGATTTTGTCCATGCGCAAAACCTTCTTTTAAGCCACGGAGCATTACGCGACTCCATCGGACGCGCGCGTCATTACGGCGCTATAGCGCGTGACGCCTTGGGCATGTTTCCGAATAACCCCATCAAGGAAGCGCTCCTCGACGTGGTCGACTTCACGATCGAGAGAGAGTTTTAGGCGGTATCCTGTGCGTCTCGCGCTGTTTCAACCCGATATGCCCCCCAATACCGGCGCCATGATGCGCCTATGCGCGTGTCTGGGAGTCGGAATGGACATCGTCGAACCGTGTGGCTTCCCCTTGGATGACGCGCGACTGAGGCGCGCTGCGATGGACTACATCGACAACCTCGACTGGAAAAAACATCCTTCATGGGAAAGTTTCGAGGCGCAGCTAAAACCGCGAAGGCTCGTTCTGCTCACGACAAAAGCTGCCGTTCCATACACCGACTTTTCTTTTGCTCCCGATGATGAGCTGATAGTTGGCCGCGAAAGCGCCGGAGTTCCCGACTATGTCCATGAAAGAGCGGATGCGCGCATCATCATTCCCATCAAACCGCCGATGCGTTCTCTGAACGTCGCCACGAGCGCGGCTATCGCATTAAGCGAAGCACTCCGCCAGGTTGCTTCTCGGGGCTGATTTGCACGTTCTTTCAATATGTTGTGGATAGTTTGATTTTCAAATGAATCTGTTCGCATTTTGTTTACACAATAACGTATTGTTTTCATGGAGAAAACGATTAGCCCTTCATCTTTCTTTAAGGCTTATCCCTTATTCTTGTCGATGTTCCAAACGCCATTTCTTTCTCATAAGGAGGACACTATGCGTAAATTCCTAAGAAGTGAAAAGGGAGCCACTGCGATTGAATACGGTCTGATCGCCGCGCTCGTATCCGTGGTCATCATTGCCGCGCTAAGGCTGTTAGGTTCGAACCTGACATCGACCTTCAACTCGGTCGCCACGACTGTCGCTCCGCAATAAGATCGCGGAGGAGGAAAACAGGGAAGAGGTGCAGTGTTCCGGTGTGGACCGGGGAGATGCAGCACCTCATTCCTGTTTCAATTTTAAACAGGTCAACTCCCGCGTGTTTCTTTTTTGTTATTCTAAATCAACGACTTTCAAGAATGGTGTTGGGCGGGAAATCTTTGATGGAGAAGCGGCTAAATTATAATATCTTCTTGTTTTATTTGGCAAAACGAGAGTGTTCATATTTCCTTAAAACTTTGTCTCTTATATCTTTCGCCATCCCGAACCTCGAGGTTCAAGATTTCTCTTAAGGAGGCAAGAATGCGTAATTTTCTAAAGAGCGAAAAGGGAGCGACTGCGATCGAATACGGTCTGATTGCGGCGCTCGTCGCCGTCGTGATTATCGCGGCGCTTCGTTTGTTGGGCTCGAACCTGACATCGACCTTCAACTCGGTCGCCACGACAGTCGCACCGCAATAAGTCGGTATTGTCGAGTTTAGGAGATGCCGGCGTCAATCGCCGGCATTTCTTTTTGGAGAATTATTTCTTCGCAGCCGCCAGGGGGATGCCTTTGCTCTTCAGGAGACTGTAGGCGTCTTGATACCACTCGCTCCCCGGAAAGTTGTGGCCTAAGACGGCGGCAGTTTTCTGCGCTTCGTTCAGAATGCCCAGCGCGGCATAACATTCCACCAGTCGTTCTAAGGCTTCAGGAACGTGACTCGTTGTTTGATGCTTGTCGACCACGGTCTTAAAGCGGTTTATCGCGGCAATATACAAATGCTGCTTTATATAATAGCGTCCGATTTCCATCTCCGCGCCCGCCAAATGGTCATTGATGAGGCCGATCTTAAGCATCGCATCTTTGGCATAGTCCGTATCCGGGAAACGGCTGATGACTTCCTTCAACCCC
>CAZLIG010000025.1:0-3729 GCA_964559415.1 uncultured Rhodospirillaceae bacterium | reverse complement strand
GATCGCGGCGTACATCCGAGATCCGCTCGTAGTTGCAAAGCGCCCTCAAATAGTGGGCATAAGCGATGTCTTTGTTTCCGGGATGAAGTTCGATGAACTTGGTGAGCGTTTTGATTGCGTCGTCATAGTCCATATTGGCGTGATACGCATAGGCTTCCATAAGCTGCGCGCGCGTGGCCCATTGCGAGTAGGGGTGCTGACGGTCGACTTCGGCGAATGCCCTCGCCGCTTCCTTGTACTCCGCGCGCTCCAGCGCATCGGCACCCCTATTGTATAGGATATCGACGGCCTCGTCTGGCGGAAGCTCCGCCTCTTTTTCAGGCGCGACGCAAGCCGACAACATCCCGAAGGTAAGTGCGACGAGCAAAAATCTGAGCAGGGAAGAGGGAAATGAAAAACGCATGAAGGCAACCGGGACTGTTTGCAACCCCGGCTTTATAGCATAGATTCCGGTTTATAGAGCAAGAGCTTCTGACGAGTCGGGAAGCCCCTCGGTAACCCGCCATGCTTCAGGCGCATCGAACAATGCCCGAAGAAGCCGGTTGTTGAGGGCATGGCCCGTGCAGTGGCCTTCAAAATGGCCGCGAATGCTCATTCCTGCCAAAGAAAGGTCGCCGATGGCGTCCAAAAGCTTGTGGCGGGCAAACTCGTTGCTGTAGCGCAGACCGCCTTCGTTGAGAATCGCATCGTCCTTGATGATAATGGAATTATCCAGCGATCCGCCGCGCGCAAGTCCGAGCTTCCGAAGCTGATCGACTTCCTCAAAGAAACCGAAAGTCCGCGCTCGGCTGACTTCGCTCTTGAAGGCGGCAGCAGAGAGCATGACATCGCAGCTCTGCTTCTTGATGGGGGCGCGGTCAAAATCGATTGTGATGCTATAGCGGGCAGAATCATAAGGGGTGAGACGCGCAACCTTGCCTTCGTGCCGAACCTCGACAGGCTTCAAAATCTCGATCTCGCGCTTGGGAGCATTTTGGTCGACAACGCCCGCAACCTCAATCAAGAACACAAACGCATCCGAGCTTCCGTCCATGACGGGAACTTCGGGGCCGTCGACTTCGACAACCACGTTATCGAGTCCGCTGGCGGCAAGGGCAGCCATGAGATGCTCGATGGTGGCAACCTTCCCGCCGTGATCGTTGCCGATAGCCGTGCACATGCGCGTATCGACTACCTGGTCCCAGCGAGCCCGAATTCTGCGCGCGCCATTCAAAAGATCGGTGCGGATAAAAACGATGCCGGTATCTTCGGCGGCGGGGCACAGGCGCAAATTGACCTGATTGCCGGAATGGACGCCGACGCCCGAGCATTCGACAGCCTTCGCCAACGTCTTTTGCATGGAGGGGCGCGACAGGCCGAGGAGTCCCGGCGGCAGTTGGCCCTTATTGCATGACTGTTGAGCGGTATTGAACATAGGAGCTAATCCTGAAAACTGGGCAAAAACGAACACAAGGTCCTTCGTCGATACATCTACCCCCAGCCCGGAGGTAACAAAAGACAAGCATTCTTACCGTTTGTTACGCTGCAACCTCTGGAATTACATAAATAATTTTGGTGCGTTGATGCCCCGATTTTGCCTCAAAAACGCCCCGAACCCGCCCTTCAATTTTCACCATTTCTTTACTTTCCTTGACGCATGGTTATCTTCTGTCCAGCCGTTTCTATATCGATGAGGAAGACCCATGTTTACAAAGAAGAATTTTGGAAAAGCCGTTTTAGTGCTCGGCCTGGTTGGATTGACGGGATGCTCTGATCTAACCCCGACCGAACAGCGTATGCTGACAGGCGCTGCGGCCGGTACTGCCATCGGTGCCGCCGGGACGGTCATGACGGGCGGCTGCGTAGCGTGCGGCGCTGCAATTGGCGGCGTGGTAGGCACCGGGGCGGGCTATGTCGTGGACCAGATCAAGAAGTCCAACTCGTCCAGATACTAATTTACCACGTTTTCACCGCCGAAACGTGACCGGTTTTCTTTTCTCGTCCGCCAAGTTATAACTGGCAAACAATTTTGTTTGTCGAGCCGTAATGCAGCGCATATTGATCACCGGCCTCGGGGTCGTATCCCCGATAGGCAACACCGTCCAAGCTTTCAAATCCAACCTGTTCGAGGGCAGAGGGGGATTCGGTTATCTGTCGTTCCCTTTCCGAGGGCAGGAAGTCCGCTTTCCTGCGGCTGAGGTCAAAGACTTCAAAATCGAAGACTACATTGACGCCAAAAAGGTCTTGCTACTCGATCGCTTCTCGCAATTGGCGGTCGGCGCTGCAAAGCAAGCTTTCGATGATTCAGGCCTTGCTCTCGGCTCCGAGGACGCTGAACGCACCGCCGTGATTATCGGCACCGGCGTCGGCGGACAGAACACGATTGAAGACTCCTACCACAAGCTCCTCGACCCGGACAGTTCTGGCCGCGTCCATCCATTCACGATCCCGCGCCTGATGGTCAATGCAGGCGCAAGTCACATCAGCATGACGCTGGGCCTGACAGGGCCGGGCTTCACTGTCGCAAGCGCGTGCGCTTCCGCCATTCATGCGATGGGTGTCACGGTGTCCATGCTCCGTTCGGGCCTGATGGACAGGGCCATCACCGGCGGTGCGGAATCCTGTTTGACATTCGGAACCCTGAAAGGCTGGGAAGCCTTGCGCGTTATGGCTCCCGACGTGTGCCGTCCGTTTTCCTTGGGCCGCGCGGGCATGGTTTTGGGCGAAGGCGCGGGGATGCTGATGCTCGAAACCGAGGAAGCGGCCAAAAAGCGCGGCGCAAAGATTTATGCCGAGTTTGCAGGTTTCGGTATGAGTTCCGACGCAAAAGATATTACGACGCCTGATGTCGCAGGCGCTTCTCGCGCGATTACCAACTGCTTGCGCGATGCCGGTTTATCTTCGGAGGATATTGATTACATCAATGCGCATGGAACCGGAACGCGCATCAACGACGCAACCGAGTCCGCTGCTGTAAAAACCGCGCTCGGCGAAAAAGCGAAAAAGATCGCGATATCCTCAAGCAAATCTCTCTTCGGACACGCGCTCGGCGCTGCGGGCGCGCTTGAGATGCTGGCGACGGTTCTCTCTGTCGGCCAGAATGTGGCCCCGCCAACGATCAACTATCAGGAACCAGACCCCGAATGCGACATTGATTGCGTGCCGAACGAAGCGAGGCCCATGAAAATCGACGTTGCCTTAAACAATTCCTTCGCCTTCGGAGGATTGAACGCCTCGGTAGCGGTGCGAAAGTTTAAAGGATAATTATGGCCTCATCGCCGTGCGCAGAAAGTCGGCGGCTTCCTGCGACGACCAATCCGTAGCGCCAACAATGCGCGCAAGCTCTCGCCCCGCAGGGTCGATGAGAAGCGTAGAGGGAAGTCCCGAAAGGCCATAGACAGAAGGAGCTCTGCCGGCGGTATCGACCGCAACCGGCAAATGGGATAGTTTAAGCGAATTGAAGTAGACCTTCACGCTGCCGCCGTCATGATCTTCGGATACCGGAAGTATGATCAGCTTTCGCGGATCGAACCGCGCCTGAAGCGCATCAAGCGACGGCAGTTCCTTCAGGCAATGACCGCACCAAGTCGCCCAAATATGCAGAAGGACATATTGCCCACGATAATCCGCTAAGGAATGATCTCCGCCTTCCGCATCGTGGAAAACGAGAGAAGGTGCGGGGCGAGGCGACAGCGCATAGCTGACCATGCCGATAGGCGCATCCGCCTTCGCCTCGCGTGAAACGAAAGG
>CAZLIG010000024.1:0-17123 GCA_964559415.1 uncultured Rhodospirillaceae bacterium | reverse complement strand
TTTCGCGAAAGTTGGCGATGGCCTCCTTGACGAGCATTTCGGGGGAGGCGGTGATGTAATGCGACGAGGCGAAGCTCAGAATATGGTCGTCGTGCTTTTCGAGCAGGAGGCTTATCTTTTCGCGGTCTTCGGGGTCGATGCGTTCGAGAATTTCGTCGATCTCGGAGGCGGGCAAGGCCGACAACATATTGGCGGCTTGCGCGGTACTCATTTCGTTGACAAGTTCCGCCGCTCTGTGGAGCGGCAATGACGCGACCAGTTCGCGCTGGACCCGGGGTTCGATTTCCTCAAGGGTATCGGACGCCTTTTCCATGTCCAACTGATTGAACACGGCCATCCGGTGTTCGGGGTCCAGCTCTTCGATGATGTCGGCGATATCGACAGGGTTGATTTCGGAGAGCTTCTCCTTAAGGACGTTGAGCTTTACGTCGCCCTTGAAGCGACCCATTTTTTCGGGGAGCGGCTGGAGGTATGTCCAGGGGATTGTTTCGTCCTTGATCTTCGCGGCGAGGCTGCGGATGAAGTCGCTCAATCTGCGGAGGCCGATGCGGCGCAGGAATCCGGCTCTGGAGCAATCCACGCCAGCGACGTAAAGCTTGTTGTTATGCGCTTGAAGCTTGATGTCGTAGACGACTTCGACTTCGGCGTCGTTCACGTCCAAAACCTTTTTGTCGAGGAGGTAGTCCCTCATCACGATCTGGGTTTCGGCGGGTTCGTTCTCGTATTTTTCAAGCGTCTCAAGGTCGAGGGTTGAGCGGCCATGATGGTCAAGGAACGCCACCTTTTCCCACGGCACGAGGAGCGATTTGTAGCCGAAGGAGCGCGAGATCACGAGGTGAGTGACCTCAGGGATTTGGCCTTCGCTCATAATCATGTCGGTCAGCTTGCCTACAACCTTCTCGCCGACACGCGCCTTGCCGCCGATCAGGTTGCTGAGCAGGTAGTTCATATTTTCGAGCTTGTTTGCTTGAGCCATAACGCACCTCACGCAGTAACGATGGTGAAGAACTTGTAAGCCAACAGAACCACAAGGGCGAGGAGATAAAACCTCAATACCAACAAAGCCCATCTAACCGCAGGCGAAAGCTTGACGCGCGGCTTGGCATAGCGGCGATTGATGTTGCGAACCTTGAGCCTATTGCGCGCAACCATGGACAGAAAAGCGTGAGAGAACGTCATGGATCAGCCTCCTATCCGAACATAGTCGGGAACATGGTGCTTATGGCGTAAAGCGTGGACAGTACGATGATAACGGCCACTATTGCGCCACTCACAAAATTTTGCAGGGGGGTGTTCACATATTCTCCCATCGTCTCCTTATCGTTGAGGAGGATCATGAGGAATACGAGCGACGCCGGAAGCAGCGTTACCGCCACGACTTGCACAAAAAGCGTAATCAGCACCAGCGGCGCACCCGGTATGAGGACCACCAGCCCTGCGCTGATGAGCGTAATGAAGTAGTTGAGGTAAAACCACGGAGCCTCCTTGATCTTGTTGTTCAAGGAATGCGCCCAGCCGAAGACCTCACCGAAAGCCCACGAGCTTGCGAGCGAGATGCAGATGGCGCCCAGCAATCCGGCATTGAAGAGGCCGATGGCCAAAAATTCACCGGCGTGGAGGTTCGTTTTCATCAATATCTTGGCAGCTTGGGCGGCGTCTTCGATTTCGACACCGCGAAGAACCGTGCCGCTCACGATGACGATAAAGACGGCAATGACGATGGTGGCTATGGCACCTATGAAGGTGTCGAGTTTGCCGAAGAACATATCTTTTTCCTTCAGGCCCTTGTCGACTACCGAGGACTGCTGGAAGAAGAGCATCCACGGGGCGATGGTCGTGCCGATGTTGGCCATCAGGAAGAAGAACATATCGCTGTTAAAGCCTCCGGGGAAATGCGGGATCATCCCCTGCCCCAGAACGTCGCTGATCGACGGATGCACCATGAAAGCCGCCGGGATATAGATCAGGTTCAGGGCGCAGAAGATCAGGGCGATTTTTTCCCACGTCCAGTAGCGGCCATTGAGGACCATGAAGCCCATAAGCGCGCACACCCCAGCGACCGTCGCCCACGGCGGTACGCCGAAAATGCTTAGTGCGGCAGTCATGCCGATGAATTCGGTGATGAGCGTCAGCCAATCGACGAGGATCAAATCCAGAAGCGAAAACCAGCCCCAGAAGGTTCCGAAGCCTTCGAAGATCGCTTCGGCGTGACCTCGTTTTGTCACCACGCCCAGCCGCATGGTCATTTCTTGTATGAAGTATGCGATGGGGCCTAAAAGAACGAGGAACCAAATTAACCCGTAACCGTACTTTGCGCCTGTCGCGGCGTAGGTTGTGATGCCGCCTGCGTCGTTGTCCGCGACCATGACGACCAAGCCTGGGCCTGCTATGATCAAATAGATGCTTAAAGCTTTCCATGCACGGCGCGCGCGATAGTAGAGCTTTGTAATCCAATTCATGTATTCCTCCTCGACCCGGAAGAGCGTTTGCCGAAAAGGCGGCCCTGTTCACCAAAAGTTGCTTTTAGAAACGACTTGTCCGGCGCTTCGACAGGTTTGCAGAAGGCTCGGCGAAGTTCAGCGGCGCACGCGGAGAAAATCTCCTTTCGCGCCAAGAATTTTGAGAAGAGGATTTGTTTTAGAGCCGGGGGGCATGAGAACAGGCCACGGCGCAACAACGCGCGCGGCGCACGCTTTATGGCGTGAGTGAAAAGCGAAGAGCTTTTTCCACCAAAAAATGCAGCATAAGACCAGTAAGTCTGTGCCATTTTCCACCTCCCGGACAATCCCGACTTTGGGCAAGAGGTGAGACGCGAAAATCAGCCCTATGCGGGCATCGCGTCTTTCATCCTGCGCCGAAGGCCACGGATGCTGGAGACATTATGTACGTGCAGCCCGCTAACCGAGGGGCTGCAACTAGTGTCGCCGTCCATTGTTCTCTCTGTTCGTTGATCACGCCGGAATCGCTCCCGGCACCTGTGTGCGGCTTGTAAACCTCGACCGAAAAAGCGTCAAGATTTATTTGGACTTTCATCCATGTAACGGCTTGCGGGAAGGTCATTTTTTGGCCGACCCGCCTGCTGTGCGGGTTTGGGCTTCGGAAAATACGGAGGCAATCCCGCTTGTCCGCTAATAATGGTAGGCGACGCCGACGCGGATGGTGGTTTCGGAGGTTCGGCTGTTGGGTTCGTAGGTCCCGTCCGAGACAGGTTGGCTTTCGAGATAGCGGAAGAAGTCGAAGTCTACAGTCGTGAATATTTCGAATTGCGGCATGACTATATAGCCGATTTTTGCCCCCACTTTATACATCCCTGCCGCGCCCGTTTCATAGGTATAGGGAGCATAATGCAGGGTTGGCAAAAAGACGGTCCCTGCCGAGCCATAGGCGGTGAAGATCATGTTGCTTGTCGGGGCATACTGGACCATCAGGCCGCCAAGGACGTTCCAGCTTTGGTAACTTTCGACACCGCTTGTGCCGAAATCGCGGTCCCAGTGGCGAAAGCCTAGTTCTGCATAGGGGGTGAGCATCGCGTCCATGACCGCGAAGCCCTTGCCGACACGGGCATTACCTACCCAGATTGTGTTGCTCGTTTTGGCCTTGAGGGGCGTTGAGGGACTATCCAAGTAAGCTCCCCTGTATATGGTGTCGCCCCACACCACGGCACCGTCGACTGCGAGATAAACGTCCATCGGCGCTCTTGTGGACGCGCCGAAAGCAAATGTGGGGAGCCAGCCGCGTTCGCTGTCGGGAATATAGGGAAGCGGTAGCGGTTCCTTATAATTAAAAAAGGAATATCCCCACGATCCCCATATCGCACGATCGGCGCTACGGATGGTATCGACATTGCCCTTGGCGGGAGAAATCAGGAAACAAAGACACAAAGCGACAAACCCGGCGTACGCGCCGGCCCTTATTAGCGAGCTCATGAGGGACTCCTTGGGATTAGAGAGGACTAATATGAGGACTGGTTACGGTGCAAAGCGCCACGATCCGTCGAACTGAGGACACACTCTTCCCCACACCGACGATCCGTTAATGATGGTTCGGACATTTCGGCAGGCGTCTGAGGGGCCTGACGGAGCGACGATATTAATTTCGGAAGGCGGATAAATGTATGTCTGGTGGGTGAAGTCGGGCGGCGTGTAGTACGGCATATACGCGTAGTATGGATAGCTCGGCAAAGCTCCGTAGCCATAGAAGTAGGGATATCCGGATGTGTAATACGGATAACCGAACCCAACGCTGAGTGTGAGGCCGCTATGCGCTTTTGCGGGTGCCGCTGTCAGCGCGATTGAAAGGGCCAGACCACTTATAAGGAGAGAGCGTTTCATGACGACACCTCTGCTTTTGTTTTCAAAAGTGCGTTCAAAACGTTTACGGATTTATGATAACTGATTTTACCACGCGGCTGTAGGCTTTTCCGCGTTTTTCGAAAAATAGCAACTTTTGAGATGAAGTATCTTGAGCTTTTATGCCCGCACCGTTCTTGATTTTGGGCATAAAAAAACGGCAAGCGCCTTGGAGTGCGCTTGCCGTCAGTTCCTAACACTACATCTAGAACGACATTCTTCCGCCGATCATAATCGCAATGTCAGCTTTTCCAGCCACGTTGTCGGGCTCGTTGCGTCCTTCGAGAGAAAGATTCATTGTCGCCTTGTCGGTCATGGGGCGCTCATAGCCGATGGCGAGATCGAGCTCGTGGCCGCTCGGGGCCAGGCCCACGCGCTCATTGCGGTAGACAGGCTCGCCGGATTCATCCACCGTGGCCGTCATCAGTTTCGCAGAACCCGAGAACACACGGAGCGGAGAACGGAGGGAAACCGAGAGCTTATCGCCCTTCTTGTTCACGTTCTCCTGAACGAATGCGGCTCCATAGCTGGCTGCGAGCATAGGAGAGACGCTCGACACGAGGCCGGTCCCTGCGGAGCCGTTCGTGCGGGAGATTGCGCCGTCAAACATCAAGGAGCGGTCGCCGCCAAGGTCAAAGGCCGAAGAGAAGCCGACCGAGACGCTTTGATGTTGCGGGCCAAACCCGAGGAGGTTCTTATCGTCGTAGGTTGTTCCGAGGAGACCGTGCTGCTCGTTCAAGACGCCGACGGTCATTCCCGCTTTCCAGCTATCGGTCACGTCGGTGGCAACGCCCGCCGTGAAGGCACCGGACTCCGGGGTTGTCCATGTCATCTCTTGGGCGGCGTTGATGGGCTGAGATTCAGTCCAACCGAAAGCCAAACGGGTGTTGTCGCCGACGTTTGTTCCGTAGGCGGCAAATGTTCCTCCTGAAGCGAGATCGGTCAGCGCGTTGGAGGCTCCGACAGTTGCCGCCTCTGCCGAGAATGCGCTGCCGTTGCCCCACATAACATCGGAGAACGAGGCCGAGGCGGGGAAGCCGCTTCCGGCTGCAAAGGTTGAGCCCGTGGCGTCGGTGTAGGACATGGCCCAGTTCTTATTCTTTTCGTTCTCGCTTTGGGAGACCGCGTAAGCTGGCGTTTCCGAGCTGGCGAAGGTCATGCTGCTGCCGTCTGTAAATCTTGTACCGGTCGAGGTAATGATCGGAGCGTGGGCGGTCTTGGCCGCCGTGGAGCCTGTGGAGGTTTTTGCGACGATGCCGGAGAGGTTCACGTAGAAGTTACGCGTGTAGGAATCGAAGGCTGTCCAGTTGCTCAGTTTCGTCCGGATTGTCGAGAGGCTTCCGAGGGCGCCTTTACTCATCATCGAGTAGGTAAGCGAACTGACTGCGACAGATGAGCCTGAGGTCGTTTTTACCGTCAAGGTGCCGTATGGTTGAAAGGCTCGGACCAGATTGATGAAGCCCCAGCCGTAGGTTCTGTTGACCGAGGTGCCGCCCATGTGGTCCGCAGTCTTTTCGAGGAGGTCGGTGGCGGTCCCGCGGGTCAGAAGGATCGGCCACTCGACTGCCAGAAGTCCGATTGCGCCGGTGCCTTGGGGGGCTGCCATCGACGTGCCGGACATGGATTTAATATAGGTGTAGCCGTTCGCGCCGCTCTTGGTGCTCGCACCCCAGACGTTCTCGCCGTCGGCTAGTAACCACATATTTTCGTAGTAATACTTCTTTCCGCTTGTGGAGAGAAAATAGCCGACGCCGGGCCTGTTGCTGAACGAGCTAAGCTGCTTGTTTGAATTTGTCGATCCCATGAAGAGCATACGCTTCAATGCGGCATCGGTGAAGCCGGTGACTGTCGCACCGCTGACGAAATCCTGGCCGCTGTTACCGCCAGCGAAGACAACGACGACGTTCTTGGATGCGGCGTAGTTCACCGCGCTTGCAAATTCTTTGTAGAATTGGGCTCCGGAGGTGCCTGCGCCGGGCCCGAGGCTTACGTTGACGACTTTTGCGCCCCTGTTAACCGCATACACAATTCCGTTTGCGGCGTCGGCAGCCGTGCCGTTGCCGCTTCCATCGACAACCTGAACGGAGATAGCCGTCGCTTTGGGAGCTATGCTGGTTATGCCCGCGTTGGGGATGCCGCCGACCAATTCACTTGCTACAAAGGTTCCGTGGCCGTTGGTATCCGATGGATACGAGGTCGAGCAGGAGCTGCTATATAGGCATACCGCGCTTGAGGACGTGTTGATACTGTTCAACCCCATCCCGTTGACGGACGAGGAGAACCCTGTCCAGCCCGAAATCACGCCGGAGTCGATTATGCCGAAAACCATCCCCCTGCCGTAATTTGTCGTTGCCGTGACCGAGGATGCGCCTGTGAGAACGTTTTGAATCGAGCGATCGTAGGCGCCTGCTTGCGCATCGGGGATCGAGAGAGAGAGGGAAAGAAGAGTGCTTATTACACTGAGCAGAAAATGGCTACGCTTATGCATTAGCAATCCTCTCAAAATGTGGTTTGAACGCTTTGCCGGCAAGATGCCGAAGGAATAGTATTTCGTAGATGTTCCGCAGAGTTTATCAATATTACACAACCCCAGCAAGCAATTTAATACTTTCACGCGTAACAGTTGGTAAATATTGTGGCTTTGGCGGTGGGACTGCGAGACTGGATAATACATTGATGATACTCATGTCAGGCAATCACGGTGAAAGTGAGGCAGTTGGTTCTACACAAATGTCCTATTTCGCCGCTTGGAGATTTTGGATTGCGGCTAAACTCAGCTAAACTAAGTGTGCTGCCTTTTCGGTTAAGCGGGGAACCCGGTTTTGATAGCGCGGAAGAAGAATGTTAACGGTGATAGATGACGGATTATATTGAAACGGAGGCGTCCGCTTTGGAAGCGGATGCACGCTCTCCCTACCTACAAAAGCTGTTGGACGATGCCCGGCAAACCCAAAGGGATACGGGGATGCGCGGAGGGACCATGCATCTTGGAGCTAACGCTCGCAAGGGTATCGTGAGGGCCGTAGAGGAATTTGGATCGGAGTTGGCGCGAATTGGTGTTTCGCCCAAACAGGCCATTGAGATGCTTATGCGGGTTGAAGAGTTGTGCAGGCGGCGGCGCGTTTACGTACAGGACAGCGACCATGCGCTTTTTCTGCGGCACGTCGTGCACGAGCTTGAAGAAAACGCAGCTGCATTTGAGAAGCCCGCTTCGTATTGCACGAAGTTCACCGCGTACAACGGCGCTGTCGCACCGGACCTTCTGAATGAATTTCCGATCTTGTTGTCCTCGCGGGCGCTGAGGAGCATCATTGTCACCTCAGCGGCGACTGATCCGCGAAAAAGGCTTCAGGAAGTCGCAGCAAAATACAACAAGTTGGCCAGAGAAGTGGTTGCACCAGGTTGCTTTTTCGCGACTTACGGGGAAGCAACACTTGTTCGAGCCGCGCTGGCCAAAGACCCCTTGGAGGTTCTAAACAAGCACGACAGGGAAATCCAAAACCGTTCCCGTGCAGAAGACATTGTGCGGTTGCTCGAAAAGGAATGCGAAAAGCCCCAGAGCAAGATTGCCTGTTTTGCGGATGATCCTTGGACGTTTAAATTAACATCGCTTACTCACCCTCAAGACGCTGTGGCCTTTCTTGAGACAGCAAGCGCCGTGTACTGTGACTTTCTCGACAAAGCTGAAGACCCGAAAAGCGCGTTTGCGAAATACTCTCGGGAGACGCTTAGGCGCGCGGCGGTTCTTAGCGCATTGGAACCTTCACGGCCTTTGCCCAGCGTACTGTGGGAGAGCGAGGCTTTGCTTGTAACAGCCCGTGATACGCCGGATCGCACCGCAACAGAGGATACATTCGTTAATCACTTTCATAACGGCACGAAGACTATTGATTTATAAGCGTTTTTCTTTTACATTACTTGTTGTAAAGGTGGCTTTCGGTTTTGTAATATTCACCATAACGTGAAGCATTATTTTAAGGAATTAACGCTGCATGGCTGAGCTGAAAGAATATCGCTTTCGCACCGACGTTTTTCTTATCGAAGTGAGGAAGAGACAGCATCAACTAGGGAGAGCCCTTTGCGGGTGTTCCAAGCTCTCTCCTGAAGAACTCGACCTTATTCAAAAAACAACGACAGACGTTTTCAACACGACCGATACGCATGGACTTACATACGATAGTGGAGTCCTTCTGCTGAAACGCCAAGTCGAGCTTTGCCGACGCCAAAAGATGCCTCTTCCGTCTGTCGCCTATGCAAGCGCTTTGAGGCATTTGATTTCTGAAGCGGCTATCAATGCCGAGGCGCTGGAAGAAGATATCAACAAGCTTGTTCCGGTTACGATTTATCGCGGAGCTATTGGGCCTCAGTTGGTTCAGAGATTTCCAGAGTTGGCCAAATCACGCGGTACACTTAGGCACGCTGTTGCCAAGAATCCGTTTAATCCTGCCGGGTTGTGCGAGCGTGTCGAGCAGACCATCGGCTATCTTACCCAGCTTTGTAACGACCCCACGAGCGAGTTGTATATGTTCCGCAAGACCCCGTGGATCACCAAGCACATTGCCATTCATAATCCCTCCGATCCGCTTAAGGCTTACAAAGCCCTGAGGCACCGCATTTGCACGTTTATCGAGAACAGCAAGAAGCCGGATGACGAATTCCACTGCTTTGAAGGCACGGAGGGGATTTTCAAGTATGCGGGCGTCCATCACATGAAGGACATGGCCAAGTTTTTGCGCAATGCGAAGAAGACCTATACGTACCTTGTCGAGGAAAGCAAAAAGCCGTTGTCGGAGCTTTATTGCCTTGCGAAGAAAAAGGGCGTTCTGCGGACTGCTGCTATCGGATATCCAAACAAGGCTATGCAGTTCCTTCGCGACGTTATTCAAGGGCGTGTGACTTCCAGCGGCGAACCTATTCGCCCTGTCACGATTGTCGAGACCAAGGTTCAAGCCCTTAAGAAAAAGACGTCTGCGTTCAAAGGGAAGGTCGAAACGTCGGTTGGCAAGGTTAGCAATGGGATTGACGCGTTTAGCGAGGCCCTTGGCTCGGCCACCAAAACCATTGGCGGGTTTGGGAATAAAACTCCCGGCGGGTTCAATCTCTAGCCCCCTCCTCACTTTTCTCCGTTGCCAAGTTCTAAGCGTATCCTCTACAAGGGGATAGGCGCGAATGGTTAGGAAGTTTTAACTATTTGCTCCTTAGTCTCTTTCGACCTTTTTTCTCCAGCACTTTGCGAGGCCGTAATGCCATTTCCATATTCAGCGCCGTTGACCGAAATTCGCTTCGTCCTGAACCGTCTGATCGGGATGGACAAGGTTTCCTCCCTGCCCGGCTATGACGCCGTGAGCGACGATATTGTGGATGCCGTTTTGACGGAGGCCGGGAAGATTGCTTCCGAAGTTTTTGCGCCGCTGAACGATACCTGCGACAAGACGGGCATCAAGTTCTCGAACGACAAGATTACGATGCCTCCCGGCTGCAAGGATGCCTATCGCGCCTATATCGACGGCGGCTGGAATGGGCTTCAGATCGAAGAAGAACATGGCGGGCAAGGGCTGCCTTCGCTTGTCGGGATGGCCGTGTTGGAAATGCTGCAATCGGCCAACGTCGCGCTTGCGCTTTGCCCAATGCTCACGGGCGGGGCCATTGAGCTGATTGCGGCTCATGCGGACGAAGCCACCAAGGCTAAGTATCTGCCGAAGCTCGTCAGCGGCGAGTGGACAGGCACGATGAATATCACCGAGTCCCAAGCGGGGTCGGATGTTGGGGCCATCAAGACGAAAGCGGTCAAGGAAGGCGATCATTACCGCGTCACAGGGCAAAAGATATTCATCAGCTTTGGCGACCATGACATGGTCGAGAACATTATTCATCTTGTTCTCGCCCGGCTGCCGGATGCGCCTGAAGGAACCAAAGGCCTTTCGCTGTTTCTCGTTCCGAAATTCCTTGTGGACGATAACGGCAATCTTGGAGAGAACAACGAAGTCAAGGTTGCTTCGGTCGAGCACAAGCTTGGGCAGCACACCAGCCCTACGTGCGTGATGGCTTTTGGGGAGAAGCAAGGCTCCGTCGGCTATCTCGTCGGCAAGGAAAACGGCGGCATCGCGGCGATGTTCACCATGATGAACAATGCCCGCCTTAATGTCGGCGTTCAGGGGCTTGGCGTTATGGAGCGGGCTTATCAACACGCGCGCGACTACGCAAAGTTCCGTGTACAAAGCCGCGCCATCGACGACCCGAAGGGCAAGCCCGTCACCATCATTCATCACCCGGATGTTCGCCGGATGCTGCTGGACATGAAGTCGCATACCGAAGCGGCGCGCGCGATTGCTTATAACCTTGCTTTCAACATCGACGTGGCCAAGCGCACGACGGATGAGGCACAGAAGGCATTTGCTCAGGCCCGCGTCAATTTACTTACGCCGATCGTGAAGGCGTGGATTACCGACCGCGCGAACGAGGTCACTTCGACCGGCATTCAGGTTTTCGGCGGCGTTGGGTATGCCGAGGAAGCAGGTGCCGCCCAGCATATGCGCGATGCCCGCGTGCTCATGATTTACGAAGGCACCAACGGCATTCAGGCTCAGGACCTTGCGTTCCGCAAGCTGGTTTTCGATCAGGGCGTTGCGTTCCGCGCTATGGCGGATGAGATCGATACGTTCCTCAAGAACTGGCCTTCGGGATTGCCGGAGAATTTCCAGGAGATGCATGACAACCTGTCTCATGCGCTTGCGGCGCTGATGGCTGCCGCCGTTTGGGTGTTGCAGAACGGGAAGACGAGTCCTGCCCTGACGGCGGCTTCGGCTGTACCTTTCCTGCGGTTGTTCGGGAATGCGCTTGGGGGGTATTACCTCGTTCGCGAGGCCGTGCTTGCGCAGGAAGATATGGCTGCGAAAAACGGCGATCCGAACTTCCTGTCGTCAAAAATACTTACGGCACGCTTCTTTGCAACGCACGTGCTGCCGAGTTGCACCGGGCTTGCGGAGGAGGTTCGCACCGGAGCGCAGACGACTGTGGAGGCTGATGAGGCGACGTTCGGATAATTATCTTCCGAACTTTTTAAGAAGTTGCCGTGCGGCTCTCTTCGCCCAAGAAGGCAGCTGTGGCGTTTCTTGGTTTGCGCCACTTAAAGCGGCGTGGACTTCTCTCGGGTCGAGGTCAAGCTCGGCTTTGGAGGTTTCTATTGCGCTTTTGATGTCGGCGGTCTCGGCGGACGTTGCTTCGCGCATTTTGAGGAATGCGGGTTCTCCATCAATGCCGGTTCCTTGAAAAAACTCATCCGTAAGCGTTTGCGTATGGGTGATGCTTCCCCACTCATTAACTGGGATAAAGGAGGGTGCGCCAACTCCTGCGCCACGGATGGCAACTCCCCAACTTTTGATGTAGCCGTAGTAAACACCCGGAGCCTCTTTTCTTTGCCACTGCTGTCCATCCGCGCATTCTTTTATGTTCGCCTGATAGGCGACGACCTTGCCCACAAATTCCTGCGTCTCCATCATGTTCTTGATGTTCTTGAAAGTCGGAGTGTCGGCTGGAGCCTGATCCATTTCATTCCCAATAGCTTTTTTCGGTTGCGCAAAAATATACAACCCCGTGTCTAAAGCGCAAATATGTTCATTATTCTTTCTAATTAACAATATGTTAGGGGGCGCTGCCAAGCTATGCTCGGGCCTTATCTACAGGCTGCAATTCAGGAGAAGCGGTTTTTTCGTTCCGGCGGTGGTGAGCTGCGCTTTTCTTCCCTGATCACGGACAGGCGGTTGTGGGGGAGCTAGCACAGAGTAAAACTCGCCTGAGTTAAATTCGAGTTCAGCTTCGGATGCTGCAACCGCTTTTCTGATACTGTAGACCTCGTATTTAGTCGCGTATCTCATGCGGAGGAAACGGTGGCCGTCCAGTTGTTCGTCCTTGATGGTACGGAGGGCGTCTGCCGATCCCGGCTTCTTGATCGTAAAAATATCTGGCGGCGTATCGCCGGGCCACCAACTTCTGACATAGCCATAGTAGACGTTAGGTACCATTGGCCGTTGCCATTGTGCTTCTTTGGTCGCGAACTCGGGTATGTTTGTTTGGAAAGCGATGATGCTTGCCGAAAAAAGGTCGGCGTCCTTCGCCGATTTGATCTCGACCCATTTGGTTGGTTCGATTCTCGTCACTTCTTTCTTCATATTCCCTACTCTTTTAATCACGTACGAGGTGAATCAGCCTAACAACAAAAGCGCTCAGGTGCAATTTTCTTGATTGCCATCAACAGGTTATTTCTTTCCCTTGAGGTAACTTCAGAAAACGTTAAACTCGTTACGTTATAGTAACGTCACGCATTACGTTTCAGAGGTCTTTATGTCAGACGTATCCGCGATCAGAACCGGGGCACAGCCGGTGCCTCCGCCCGCGCCTCAGGCGGCAAGCCCCGCGCCTGCCTCGCAGGACAATGCGGCTGCGGCAGCCGCCGCACCGAAGCCTTCTTCGACCTATACGGCTCTTGCGACGGCTTCTTCGTCGAACATTCGCGGAGTCGGCGTCAATCAATCTGCTTAAGCGCCGCGATTAGATAGCGCCGCTGGTGATTGTTTGATATGCGCTGATTACTTTGTCCCGGATCGTTGTGATTTCGGTCAGGACGATTTCGGCGTTGTCGATTGCCGTGACGACGCTTGCGAGGTCGACTTTGCCGGAGGCTGCCGCCGTTGCGGCTTTTTCTCCTTCGTGCAGGGACGTTACGGCATCGCCGAGGAAATCCTGCACCATTTTGCCGAAGTCCTGTCCGCCTGACGGGGAAACCGTTGACCCACCGCCGGAACCGGCGATGTCGGCTACGCCGCCGCTTTTCTTGTAGGCAGAAATGGCATCGAGTGCGTTCATTACCATGTTGCCCTCCTTACTGGAGCAAACTGAGTGTTTTCAGGATCATCGTTCGCGAGGCGGCTATCACATCGAGGTTGGCCTGATAGGAATGGCCTGCTTCGCTCATATCCATCGTTTCGATCAACGGGTTGACGTTCGGCTGCAGGACATAGCCTTGCGTGTCAGCCGCCGGGTGCGCGGGGTCGTATTTTTTTGTGAACTCGGAAGTGTCGGGCCGGACGCCGGCCACTTTGACCTTGTAGGCGCCCAGAGCCTTATCAAACTCTTTTTTGAAGGTGATGACTTGGCGCTGATAGGGTTTCATGCCCGGTGCGTTGGCCGTCGTGTTCGCGTTCGCGACGTTTTCGGCAATGATTTTCATGCGCTGGTTTTGCGCTTTTAAGGCAGAGCCGGAGATCGCAAAGATATCGGTAAACTCGTTCGACATTCAGAAACCTTATGTACTGCTGCCTTTGATTGCGATTTTGAAGAGGCCGGTCATCTTTTTGTAGAGGGCCGTGACTGTTTGGTAGTCCATTGAGGTTTTCGAGACTTCGGCCATTTGTTGTTCGAGGTCAACTGAGTTGCCCGAAAGCTGGACGTCGGTATCCTTTGACTGCACCGTACCGGAATTGGCTCCAGCCATTGAAGCCGGAAGGATGTGGCGCGCGTCGGTTGTCGCCATTGTCGAACTCGCCTGCTTCAAAGCGGCGTTGAAGCTGAACGATTTTAGCTCCAACTGCTTGTATCCCGGCGTATCGACGTTGGCGATGTTTTCCGCAATCACGCCTTGCTTGTGATTCAGGTACGACATCTTCTGTGACAGAAGGTCGAATATTCCCGAGATGCTTGAACTCATGCAGATGCTCCGCCAGAACTGGCTTTGAGTGATAACATTCCGCACCTGCCGGTTAACAAAAGGTTAATTGCCCTTAATCCGGAGATACGGTAATGTCATCCCATGGAAGATGATTCCGATTTTCAGCCTAACATATCTCCGATTCATCCGCTAGGGCGTCGGTCGGTTGCCGTTGCCTTGAAAGGAGCCTCTGCCGAATCCGAGGGAAAACCCGGGTCGCTTCCGAAGGTCGTTGCTTCGGGTTATGGAAAACTGGCCGAGCAAATTCTTGATATGGCGTTGGACAAGGGCATTAAGGTTCGAGAAGACGCCGATCTTGCCGAATTGCTCGCCACGCTTGATCTCGATACGCCCATTCCCAGCGAAGCTATTGTCGCCGTTGCCGAAATTCTTGCCAAGGTCTATGAAGCCAATGCACGCATGGCCACGCTTGAAGATTCCAAAGGATACGCCGCATGACGTCGTCTGCCACGAGCACCGAAGCGCTTGAACATGAGTTCGAGTCCATCGACGGTTATCTTCAGGCGGTTCACGACATTCTTTCCCAAGGCTCGATGCCCGACATTGGCGATTTGGACGACCGCATTGCGCGCCTGTGCGCCCTTGTCGAATCCGCGCCCGAGGAACTACAAGAAGGCTGCCTTGCCAAGCTCGACCTTCTTCTCAAGAAACTTGGCGATTGCGAAGAAGAGATGACCGCATTCCATACGGCCAGAGAGGGCCAATCATGAACGAGGATATGGACTGGGTGAAGGCCGTTGCGGCTTTCATTTTCGTGCTCGGGTTGCTTGGGTGTTTTGCGGTTCTGCTCAAGCATTTGAGCGCACGGGGATTCACGTTTAACCGGAAAGGCCCACAGTATAAGCGGCTCAGGATCGTCGAGACGCTTCCGGTCGATGCGCGCAGGAGGTTTGTGATCGTTCGCTGCGACAAAAACGAGCATTTGCTTTTGCTCGGCAACGAAGGCGACCTTGTGATCGATACGAACATTCCTCCCGCCAAGGGGCAAAATACTCCTTGATGCCGCTTGAACGACCTTCTAGGTTTTCTTCGACCCTCCGAGTCCCGCGCCTTTTCGGCGCGCTTTTCTGATCATGCGTGAGTGACCGATGCGCCGAATTTGTTCGCTTTTTTCCGTTGTGTTGGCGTTCGGTTTTTTGCTCGCCCTGCTCGCGCCTGCGAGTGTTATGGCGCAATCGATCAATTTCGATATGGGGCAAGGGCCTTCCGCAACGTCGCGCATCATTCAGACCGTTATTCTTATTACGGTTTTGTCGCTCGCGCCCTCCATTCTTGTGATGGTCACGAGCTATACGCGCATTATCGTCGTTTTGGCGTTTCTTCGAACCGCCATGGGGACGCAGACAACGCCGCCTAACGTCGTGCTTATCAGCCTCGCGCTGTTTTTGACGATGTTCGTCATGCAGCCGACGCTGGATAAGGCTTGGGAAAGCGGCGTTCGGCCTTTGATGAACAATCAAATCGATGAAGAGACATCGTTTCAGCGCACGATGGAGCCGATTCAGGAGTTTATGCTCAAGCATACCCGCGCGAAGGATTTGGCTCTCTTTGTGGAGATCAGCAAGTCCAACGATGCGGCAAAGGCTTCTCAGGCGGACAAGGCCGACACCCAGAAGAAGGATATCACGCAAAAGCCTGCCGAGACGAAATCGGCGAGCGACGTTTCGACCCGGGCGTTGATACCTGCTTTTATGATTTCGGAGTTGCGGCGCGCTTTTGAGATCGGCTTCCTTCTCTTTCTGCCCTTTTTGATTATCGATATGGTTGTGGCCTCGATCCTCATGTCGATGGGCATGATGATGCTTCCGCCCTCCATCATTTCGCTGCCGTTCAAGATCGTTTTCTTTGTGCTTGTGGACGGGTGGTATTTGGTTTGCGGCAGTTTGATTCAGAGTTATGGGGGCGGATAAACAAGCAAAGCAGCCGCCCGCTTTTTTGCGGGACGGTCGCTATGACTGAAGCGCTTGGAGTCTTACCCGCAATTTAGGCAAGAGGCTGTCGGAGTGACTCCGGAACTCGTTGGAACCGTCGGGGCTTCGGGAATATCGAAGCCAGTGTCGGATTCTATGTCGCTTATGACTTCCGAAATCTTCTGGTTCGCTTCTTCTATGCTGAGGTCGCCCGCGGAGACGGTGGTTTCGCCATTGATGGAGGTGGCCTCGACGCATGAGCCTTCGGAAGATGAATATTCCACCTCGGAACTTTCGGGGATGGAGAAGCCTTCGTCAGTCGAGATGCTGTTGAACGCTTGTTCGACCTCTTGAAGGGCCTCGTCGATATTCGGGTTTTCCGAAGTCGTTTCTGTGGTGGTGGTTACGCAGCCGTTCTCGTCGCATTCGACTTGTACAGATGTTTCAGATGAAGATGCCTCAACGGTCGAAGACTCAAATTCGCAACCGTCCGTGCAAGCTTCGGTCTCTGTTTCGACCTCGGCGACCGTTTCCTCGATTGGGGTGTCGGCAATTGCCTCTTCAAAGCAGGTGTCGCAGGCTTCTTCCTCGGCGATTTCTTCAGCGGGTGTTTCGGTAACTGCCTGTTCGGAGCAGTCGGCGCATGGCTCGTCCTCTGTGACTTCAGTTGTTGTTTCTTCAACGGGTGTCTCCGTGACTGCCTCTTCGGTGCAGGTATCGCAGGATTGTTCATCTGCGACTTCGGCAGTTATTTCTTCAGCGGGTGTTTCGGTGACACCCTCTTCGGAGCAGCCGTCGCAGGAGTCATCCGCTGTGACTTCGGTTGTTGTTTGTTCGGAAGATGCAGTCTCGGTCACCGTTTCTTCCGGAGCGCAACCATCGCATGTTTCTGCCGTTGTTGTACCTACGGCTGCCGTTTCCTCTGCCAAAATCGTTTCTTCGGGACATCCTGTTGTGGCGCATTCCGAAGTCGCCAGCCCACAAGCGGTGGTTCCGGTGGAGACTTCTGCGGTGGTGGTGGTTGGAGACGTCTGTTCAGTCGTACAGTCAGCATCGCCTGATGCGGTATCAGTTTGGGTTTCTGTTCCGGTATCGGTTGGGGTCTCGCTTGCCGCGGTTTCTGTCACGGCGCTATCGGGA
>CAZLIG010000023.1:16253-17199 GCA_964559415.1 uncultured Rhodospirillaceae bacterium | reverse complement strand
CTCTATGCGGGAGACCGGAAGCCCTCGGTGGACGCGCCCATTCAAATACGGCTTTTCAATTCATACGCCAATGTGAACTATATCATTCACGGGCATACGTATTTGAAGAATGCGCCATTCACTAAGTCCAAAATTCCCTGCGGGTTTGTCGAAGAGTTTGACGAGATCCGGGAGCTTTTCCCCTCGCGAGACCAGACAAACTTCAGCGTTAATCTCAGGGGACATGGGTGTCTCATTCTCGGGCGGGATTTGACCTATGTGCGGTCGCAAAAAGAGCATCTTACGGGGCGTGTGTTCCCTGAGCCATAATCTCGCCATATCGACCGTGGCAGTTTCGCAACGCTTTGAATGTAACCGTTGATTAACCTTCTTTTGCTCCCTTTAAGCGCCTCATTCTTGACACTGCCGCTTGATATGGAAAGGGAAAAGAGGGAGAGTTCGGTTCCATGAATACCTCAACTCTTGCGTTTATGATTGCACTTGTACCAGCCGCGCTCGGAGCGAATTTCGCGTGCGCTGCGGACGGGGCGGAAATTATCGGCACCGGTCTCGGGATGGCCGCCGGTGGGCTTTTGGGAAGCCAGATCGGTAAAGGCTCTGGGCAACTTGTGTCCACGGGCGTTGGAATGGCCGTCGGCGGAGTCATCGGCAACAGTATTGCCAAGGACATTGACTCGCCTACAGCTCCCGCGCCGAGCGCTTACGTGCCGCCCGGCGAACCAGCGCCTGTTGTTTATAACTCCTATACACCGAATTATGTTGCTCCTCCGGCACCACCACCTGCGCCGCCTATAACTTATGTGGACAAGAATACATATTGCCGCCCCTACTCTCAGGAAATCAGGATCGACGGGCAGATACAGGAGAGCTTTGGGACGGCTTGCCTGCAGCCAGATGGAACTTGGCGGATTGTGCAGTAGGCAGTAAAGCGGAGCTGGGCGCGCTG
>CAZLIG010000023.1:0-16242 GCA_964559415.1 uncultured Rhodospirillaceae bacterium | reverse complement strand
TTTGATGGGGCTCTTAACTTGTTTCTGCCCCCCCCCTCGCACTCCCATCGTGAAGCGTTGCCCCCTCCCTCCCCCACGCGAGGGGCGGTGGAGAGGGCTATTTATGAGAAGATTTAGTGGCTGACCCTCAGGTTGGAGAGGGAGTCGCCGATTTCTTTGAAGACGTTTTGCAAATCAGAGGTTGAGGGCGAGACGAATGCATGGCCTTCGTCGGTTGCGCAATTTCTCAGCAATGAAAGATTCATGTCGTCTGTCCCCAACGCGATCGTATAGATCACGATGTTTTCGTCCTGTTTCATGTCTCGGCAAAGCTTGGCGGTTTTGGCGTCAAGGGTGGGATAGGTTGTTCCCATTCTGTTATCTTTAGGGAACCAATAGGCACCATGCGTTGTCGTGTATGTCGTGTTCACGCCGTCGGTGAGAAGCACAATCGCTTTGGCCATGCCTGTTGTGTGATAATCGAGAGGCAGCCCTTTTGTCGCCATAAGCCCGCCCCATTCACCGCGCCAGCGCGGCGAGAGCATAAACCAGCCCCATTGCAGGCCCTGGGCGATGTTTGTAGCCCCTGTCCCTTCCATCGCGTCGATCGCGGTGCGCAAAGTCGGGGCGGCGTCAGTCATCTCGGTTATCGGCTGGGGACATGAAATATTCGGCCCTTTGGATGTACCGCTGATTGAATACGAGTGCGCGTCGCTGGAAAGCGTACAGTATTCACCAGTTTCATTATACACGGTCGAGTATGGCGTTTGGCACGTTTTTACGTAACCTTTTGTCATTGATGCATTCCGTTTGCACCTGTGTGTCGCGTCCTCTGTACACGTATATTTCCAAGATGACTCGCAATTTTGCAAATTGAGGTCGCATCTTTTCCATTTCCACACGTGCTCGCCGTACAGGTGCCAACTGTTGCTGCTGCTCGCAGTATTTGGATTCAGGTTGTCGCTTGTCCAATAGAACTTGCCGAATAGAGTGCTCGTGTCCGAATCATTCGGCGGGTCGTCGGTTATATCTTTGTTGGGAAGGCGGGCATCGACGCACCCGTGCCAGCGAGTCGTTCCCCAGTCAAGGTTGTCCGAATAAGGTTCAGGCAATGCATCGCCGGTTGCTGTCTTTGCGTTATCGTAGGCGTAGTTGGGGTTGATCCATTCCGTGTGCGAAGAACCGATGTTTACCGTTTGGCCAAAAGGCACAATGCCGATAAACAGCTTGTCATTCGTTGAGTAGTCGGAGGCGCCAAATAGCTGGTTGATGAGCGTCGTAGCCGCTAACTTGAGGGCTGAAAGCTTTGTGTTATACCCTCCTGCCGACGAGGTCATCGATCCGGTATTATCGAGCACGAAGATCAACTCAAGCCCGGACACTGCCCGCGAGACTTCTGATGAGGCGGCGAGCGTTACGCTGTGCACGCCCATGACGGCCATAAACGTTGTGGGCATCGAAGCCGTTGCGGTCAGGTTGAAAATGGTATTCGATGGATTCGCCTGAAGCGCGCTGGTGGTGAGCGTTGACCCCATGTAGCCGTTGAAGTTGGCTTCAAGGTATTTTTTGAATTCGACATCGGCATCAGCGGTGCTTACCTTTGCCCCCGCCGCGAGGCCTGCGGAGTCAACCGCAAACTGGAGCTTTGCTTGCACCATTTGAAGGCGCGCCATGTCGATGGCGATACCTGTAAAACCCATCAGTATCACAAGCGAGCCCGCAAGGAAGGGCAAGGTCATGCCCGATTCAGAGCGGAGAAACCGACGGACTTTCGAGGTCACGGTTCTTTTAAAAAACGAGCTGAGCATGGGAACCCCCTGTTCTTAACTGCATCCGCCGCTCGGGGCTGTCAAAAAAGCCTTGAGGCGCGGTTTGTAGACGACCTCGCGATATAAATCTTGCGCGAGGAATTGATCGAGGAAGAGCGGTTCAAACGAAAAATGAACCTCGGTTATGATCACATTATCGTTTGTGTTGAGCGTTAACCCATCAGGCAATGTGGCGGGGCTGTTGGCAAGGCTGCTTCCAACGGCGCTTGTCGGCGTGCTTACGCCTTGAGTGCCGCTCGGCGGATAGTTGTATTGCCATTTAACGAGCGGTCCCTGTGAGGCATCCTGATAGACCGAGGTCACGATGACATAGCCGGTTGCTGTCGGATAGTTTCCGTCGCCCCCGGGGTTGCCAAGAGCCGGGTTGAAGGAAAATGGCCGCATCAATTGATCTGCGGCGCGAACGATATCGTCGAGCGTCGTGCACGAGGGGGTGCTGTCGTATTGTGTGACGATGTCGTTGACGGTATAGGCGACCCGATCCACTTTCTCGTTCACGAGCATATAGTATGTGCCGTCCATGATGCACAGCAGAAGCGGAATCCAGAGCAGCGCCATAGTCATGGCGAACTCGACTGCCGCGACGCCCTTACGCCTTTTATCCGATGCTCTGAGAGGTCTGGTCAATTTCATGTTCATCATCCGGCATACGGTTCGTTGCGTACAACGATGCTTGTCGTAAGATCGATAAAGGCGCCTTCCGACGTTTTGTAACAGACGCTCCCCAGCGCAGTGCACATGATTGGCGTGAAGATTTTCCAGGGATATCTGACCTCATACACGACAATTTCCTGAGCAGTGCCAAACCCGCTTGTTCCGCTTCCGCTCTGAGAGGACTCGAACGTCGAGTACACAGACGAGGTCATTGCAACTTTGGACGTGTCGAAAAAATTTCCGTAACTTTGAAGTTCATTGTACAGGACTTGAGTGACGGTTTGGGACTGCGTCATATTTGTTTCGACATAACCCGTTTTTCCCAAACGCGAGGCGTTGAAGGCTGCATTCTCCAACAGCTGTTGGCCGCCGAAGATCAGGCAGAACTCCACTGTCCCCATCAACATTAGGAAAATTATGGGAGCGAGAAGCGCGAATTCGGGGGCAAAGCTTCCCCTCCGCAGCGCATTTCGTTGCGCCGCACCTTTACCGAATTTGAGACGAGACAATCCCCTGGCCATTGATGTGGCCCCTTATCCCACTAGAATTCCTGCAAAAACGCAGAGATACTCCCGAGGTACAAGTATCCCACCGATGCCTTTACAGGTTATTAAACATTCCGGGGATTTGAGGAAACTTGAGGAATTTCGAAAGTCGAACGAGTTTGGAGCTTGGTGAGGCAACTGTTTGGATAAAAAAGGAAAATTGGGGAAAGCCACGGCAAGAGATGGCGTGCCCGGAGCCGCAAACACTCATCCCATTTGGAAAAAGAAACGTTGTTCTCGCTCAATAGGATATGAACGAGATACTGCATCACCTTTCATTTGGCGATGGGTCCCGCCCTCTCCCCACCTTCGTGGCGGAGAGGGAAGCACATCCAATTGCGTCGGTTACTTGGCCGACATTACCATAATCATTTGACGGCCTTCGAAGCTGGGATCGGACTCTACTTTGCCGTAGGGGTCCAGCTCGGTACGGACACGTGCGAAGACCTTATGCGCAATGTCTTGATGCGCCATCTCGCGGCCTCTGAAGCGCATGGTGACTTTTACCTTGTCTCCATCTTTCAGAAATTCGATTGCGGCTTTCATCTTAATCGCGAAATCGTGATCGTCGATTGTCGGGCGCAGCTTGATTTCCTTAAGGTCGATGACCTTTTGTTTCTTGCGAGCCTCGGCAGCCTTCTTCTGCATTTCGTATTTGTACTTGCCGTAGTCGAGCACCTTGCATACGGGCGGATCGGCGTTCGGAGAAATCTCAACGAGGTCGAGACCGGACTCTTCGGCTAAAGAAATAGCATCGCGTATCGCCATGACGCCCCTCATTTCTCCTTGGGCATCGACGACGCGGACCTGACGGGCCGTAATCTCACCATTGATTTTCGGACCATCGTCTCTTTCGCGGCGTGGTGGTTCAGACCGGCCGCGTATCATGGGTGGAGGGGATATGGAAAGCTCCTTTAATAAGTTTTCGAAAACGGGGCAACTCCCGATTGAGGTGGGTCAAATTAAAGAAAAACTGAGCCCCGTCAACAGCTAAAGCTGTGTTGTCGATAATTAGGCCGCCTCTGTTGCACGCTTGCTTGCCCTCGTATCATCACAATCCGTAGCCATTCTCCGCATAAATTCGCTATAGTGGAACATCATGCCCAAGAAGAAGCGCGTTTCTCGCCCGAAAAAGACCAAGAAAAAGCATGGGTTAGCCCTTGTTTTAGCTAGACTCTCATTCCTCGCCGGGATTTGGGTGGGTGTTCTCGCGTTCTTATATGTCCTCTATTGCGCGGTCGACCTGCCTGATATCAATCAAGTCAACCAGCCACCGCTTCGCCCTTCAGTTGAACTTCAGGCCAAGGACGGAACTCTTTTTGCACGTTATGGCGACCTTGTGGGGGAGTCTGTCACGCTTTCCAGTTTGCCGAAGTATGTTCCGCAGGCGGTTATCTCGATTGAGGACAGGCGCTTTTACGATCATTTTGGCGTCGACGTTTTTGGGATTCTTCGAGCCGCATATTTCAATATTAAAGCCGGGCATACCGTTCAGGGCGGATCGACGCTGACCCAGCAGTTGGCCAAAAACCTTTTTCTCACAGCCGACCGCAAGATGAAGCGCAAGGTTCAGGAAATGCTTCTCGCGCTTTGGCTTGAGCATCGATATTCCAAAGACCAAATCCTGACAGCTTATCTCAACCGCGTTTATCTCGGGAGCGGTGCTTATGGGGTCGATGCTGCCGCCCAGACTTACTTTAACAAATCAGCTAAGGAGCTGAACATTCGCGAAGCAGCGATGATAGCGGGACTATTGCGAGCGCCTTCTCGCTATTCGCCGCTTCATGATCCGAAGCTGGCTTTCGAACGTGCGAAAATTGTCATGCAGGCGATGGTCGAGGAAGGGTACATCAGCGAGGCCCAAAGGCGCGTTGCGGTGGCCAGCGCGCCGAAGCTTGATCGCAAGAAGCTCGGAGGAAATTCGGAGCGATACTTTGCCGACTGGGTTTACGATCAGCTTGGGCCTCTTATTTCCGATACGCAGCAAGATATGGTTGTGAAGACGACCCTCGATCTTTCGCTGGAGCGTGCGGCGGAGCGGCACGTCGAGAACGTGCTCTCGAAACAGGGCGATGCCAAAGGGGTTTCGGAAGCGGCACTTGTGACGCTCGCGCCGGATGGAGCTGTTCGCGCGCTCACCGGAGGTCGCAATTATGCGCAGAGCCAATACAACAGGGCGACGCAAGCTTTACGCCAGCCTGGCTCGGCATTTAAGCCCATAGTTTATCTGGCAGCCATTGAGCGTGGGCTTACGCCGGACGACATCGTGAACGACGAGCCGATTACGATTGGGAAGTATTCGCCTGAGAACTATGACGGCAGATATCATGGTCCGATGACTGCGAGGCAGGCTTTGGCGGAATCGATCAATACGGTCGCGGTGCGATTGCTCGACCACGTGGGCGTTGGACAAGTCATTCAGACTGCAAAGGACCTTGGGATATCCTCACCGCTTAACCGCAATGCGGCGCTTGCCCTCGGGGCCAGCGAAGTCACGCCTCTTGAACTCGCGACCGCTTATGCTTGCCTGGCTTCGGGCGGCAAAGCGATTGAGCCTTATGCCATTACCGAGATTAACAGCCGTTCGGGGCAAGTTCTTTATCGGCATCAGGGGGGAAATCCGCCTCAAGCTGTCGACGGTGACGCAGTCGCGACGCTCACCGGTATGATGCAAAACGTCATCGAGTACGGCACAGGTAAAGGCGCGAGTTTGGGCGGGCGTCCGGCTGCGGGAAAGACCGGGACGACCTCAGATTACCGCGATGCCTGGTTTGCCGGATTCACGGCCGATTACACGACGGTGGTTTGGATGGGGAACGACGATAATTCCTCGACCAAGAAGGTGACCGGCGGAAGCCTTCCTGCGACGTTGTGGCGTGAGTATATGGCCGAGGCAGAACAAGGATTGCCGGTGGCAGGCCTCAAGAGCAACAGTTTTGCGGAACGCGTTATTGATGGCGCGGGCGAAGCTGCCGAGGATGTCGGGCAAGCACTTGGGGATTTTATTAATAGCGTGTTGGGCGGGATGCGGTAAGCTGCGCTACTAGTCTTTTTTGGGTGCGTTGCGCTTGAGCCATTTCCAAAGTTTGCCTGCGGGAGATTCTTTGGGGCGCGCGGGTTCGGTGCTTGGGGGGCCACAGTACTTATTGATGCTTTGAACCATGCGTTGTTTCATTTGCGGCGTGCAGCCTGAGATCATGACGCCGAGTTCATCTTCGCCGTCGCTGACTCTTCTGACTGGGGAAAGCCTGCAGCTGGGGTACTTCGCTTGAAGCCATGCTTCAAACCCCACATTCGCCGCTTCGTTTTCGTGCCCATCCAACAGTATTAGAAGCTGGTTGCCCTCTTCAGCGATTGAAACCCTTTTTGGGCTAAGAGGGAAGCGAGAGAGTTCATAGCCTGCAAGGGCATAAAGCCCGGCTATCTGTTCGGCGGACAGAAACTGGTTAACGTTCGGGTTTTCCATAACATCATTCTCCTTGCCCTCGACTATACCGCTATCGAGGCAGAGGGCGGGGCGCGGATTTAGTTGCAGCAGCCCATTAACCACGCTTTCCGGCTATTTGCGGTCGAAAAGCTTGTCGAGGTCGGTCTTTTTTAGCTCTACATAAGAGGGGCGACCGTGGTTGCACTGGCCACTGTTCGGGGTTGCTTCCATCTCGCGGAGCAAGGCGTTCATCTCGTCAATCGTAAGCTTGCGCCCTGCCCTTACAGAGCCGTGACAGGCCATTGTGGCGCAGATATGATCCAGCTTTTCCTTGAGCGCGCGGCTGCTATCGAATTCGGCCAGTTCTTCGGCCATGTCGCGAAGGAGGGACTTTACGTCGGCGCTGCCTAGTATGGCCGGAATCTCGCGAACGAGGACGGCGTTGCCACCAAACATTTCGACAATCAGGCCGATCTCAGCAAGTTCGCCCGCTCTCGAGACGACGCGGCGCGCGGAGGGTTCATCCATCTCCACGACCTCAGGCACCAGAAGAATTTGGCGTTTGATTTTGTGTTCCGCAATTGCACGCTTGATACCCTCGTGAACGATGCGTTCGTGGGCGGCGTGTTGGTCCACGATTATGATCCCCTCGCTTGTTTGTGCGAGAATATATGCTGCGTGGAGTTGGGCGACGGCGGCACCGAGACGGCCAACTTTGGAAATCGACGAAGAAGCTGCAGCTTCGGCATTGCGCGCTTGCGGCGGAAGACTCGCGAAAGTTGGAAAGGCACCGGGAGATGGATTCGTTCCAGAGTGAATGCGATACGACGGAGGAGGCGCCGGTTCTGCCGCAGCCGTGTGCCTTGGCTGCAGCATCTCAAGGGCAATCGGAGCCAACGAATTGGTTGTGCGCTGAGCCGCGCCGTCCAACGCAAAACGAATGGCGGAGACGACCGCTCCACGAACACGCGCAGGCTCGCGGAAGCGCACTTCGGTTTTTGCGGGATGGACGTTCACATCGACTTCGTGCGGCGGCACCTCAATGAAGATGACGACTAGCGGGTGACGACCTGAGGGAATGAGGTCACCATAGGCACCACGGACGGCAGAAAGGAGCACTTTATCACGAACCGGACGGCCATTTACGAACAGGTACTGGCTTCTCGTGGTGGCGGCATTGAGAGTTGGAAGGCCCGCCAAACCTGTAATCTTCATGCCATCCCGGTCGAGGGCGATCGCGGTGGCGTTTTCAGTGAAGACAGAACCCATGACTTCACTAATACGCTGCTTTGCTTCGACTCCCCGTGTGAAGCGAAGGGGCTTTTTGTCTTCGTCTTGAAAGGTGAATTCGACATTCGGGTGGGCAAGCGCGACGCGTTCGACGACCTCGCGCGCATAATCGCTTTCGGTGCGCGGGGTTCGGAGAAATTTCAGACGGGCGGGGGTCGCGTAGAATAGGTCACGCACTTCAACGCAAGTCCCCTGCTCTAACGCGGCGGGTTTTGGGACGCCGACTTCACCGGCTTCGACATCAACTTGCCATGCGTCCGAATCCCCGCGAGGCTTGCTTGTGAGAGAAAGGCGGGCAACCGATGCTATGGAGGGCAAAGCTTCGCCACGGAAGCCAAAGGAATGAATGTTCCACAGGTCTTCATCCGGAAGTTTCGAGGTGGCGTGGCGTTCCAGAGCCAGAAGGAGTTCTTCCTTGGTCATGCCGCAACCGTCATCGGAAACCGATATCAACGACTGACCTCCGCCTCGAAGGAGGATATCGATTTTGGTAGCGCCTGCATCGAGGGCGTTTTCGACAAGCTCTTTTACGGCAGCGGCGGGGCGTTCGACCACTTCGCCTGCGGCGATGCGGTTGACAAGAGATTCGGGAAGGCGACGGATGGGCATATCCGGAAAGTAGTCGTGAATTCCGGCGGGGGGAAGAGGGTTTTGCGTTAACCCTATTCGTCCATCTTTGCCCCTGTCAGGTTTGCTTTCGACAGGTCTGTTTCATCGAATTTGACGCCGCGAAGGTCGGCGTAGGAAAGGTCTGCGCCGTCAAGGATCGCTTGCGACAGGTTCGCTCCGGTGAGGTCGGCATAGCGCAGATTAACGCGAGACATATCGCATTTGATGACCCTGCCCTGCAATGAAACGACCGGCTGGAACCGGGCCTCGCGAAGGTCCGCATTGGTGAGCTTGGCTCCAACCAGTTCCGCGCCCCGGAAGTCGGCTTTGTAGGCGGAGATATGGCGCATATCCGCATTGTTTAACGTTGCGGCTTGGAGCTGGGTTTGCATGAGGTTCAGGCCATACAGAATTGCGCCCTCGGCATTGACCAGAGTTAACTGCGCGTAGGCGAAGACCTTCGTTCCGCGCATATCGTGGCTGCTGATATCGAGTTGCTGGCCCAAGGCGCCATCGGAGGCAACCCAAGCACCATGTTTACGGAGAAGTTCTTCGAGCTTCTCGGGAAGGTCTTTCGCGGTGGGGCCAATCGGGAGGTTGGTCATCGCGTTGAGGATGTTCGATTGGCGAAGGCTCGCAATATTTAGCGTTGCGTTGACCAAGAAAGCGTCGCGCATATTCACCTTCGTGAGATCGCACTGACTTAAGTCCGCTCCTTCGAGGTTTGCGCCGGAAAAATCTGAATTCTCGAGATTTGCACGGACGATTTTGCATCCGCACATGGTGGCGTCGGCGAACTTGGTGCCTACCGCGACGGCTCCCGAGAGCCGCGCGGAGGTGAGGTTCGCGCCGCTGAAGTCTGCCCCCCCTGAATCCTCAACAGGCCAATCTTCATGAAGCGGGACGATGTTGCCGTCTTCCGTTCCGGCGAGAATTCCTTCTCGAAGATCGGAGCCTGTGAGATCGGCTCCAATGAGATCGGCTCCGCGGAGACAGGCCCCCCGAAGATCGGCTCGTATAAGGTGCGCGCCACGGAGATTGCAGTCACGAATATCCGCCCCGAAAAGCGTGCAGTAGTCGAGTTGCGCCCCGCTTGCATCGCTACCGTTTAAGGATACCCCTGTGAGGTCGGCGTGGGACAGGTCGCAATTATGGAGATCGAGTTTTGAAAGATCATGGCGCGAGAGCGAGGCCCTGGCACCGCCTACCCGCGCTTGGCGGAACATCGCGTGCTTTCGCAAAATGTCGTTAAGGTCATCTTGAGTGATGTGGATCAGGCGAGAGTTTTCTTCGCTTTTCATTTCTATACCGGAACCTTTTGAAGGCTAGAGTCTGCTCTCCGGGAATTAAGAAAATCTTACCCGTTCTCTTAGATGCGCCGCTTTACGCGGTTAAGTCTTTATAGAGTTCGCCCACAGCGGCACCGGAGGGACCCTCGATGGCCGATCCCTGCTCTAAGGCATTTGCCATCCGCTTGCCTAGTTCTACGCCGGGCTGGTCAAAGGAGTTGATGTTCCAGATTGCGCCTTGGACAAAGGTTTTGTGTTCGTAAAGCGCCAAGAGCATTCCTAGACGGCACGGATCGAGGCTTTCGATACAAAGCAGGTTCGACGGGCGGTTGCCGGGATAAACATCCTGAGCCTTTGAAGCGTTCGGCCTCCCGAAGGCCAGCGCACCCATTTGGGCTGCGCAGTTTGAAAGCAAAGCACGGTGGTGTTCGGGCCTCCCGAAGTCGTCACCTGTCACTGCGATGAAATCGGCGGGGATGGGGTCGGTTCCTTGGTGAAGACACTGGTGGAAGCTGTGTTGGCCTACTGTCCCGCATTCGCCGAAGATTACGGGAACCGTGGAGTAGTCTACGGGGGTTCCTTCCCGCGTTACCGACTTGCCATTGCTTTCCATTTCGAGCTGCTGGAGGTAGCGAGGGAGATCGCGGAGGCGTTCGGTGTACGGAAGAATCGCTTGGGCCGTGGCACCCATGAAATTGCGGTTCCAAATGCCTAAGAGGCCGAGGATGACCGGCATATTCTTTGCCAGCGGGGCTGTTTTGTAGTGGTCGTCCATCATGGCGGCCCCTTCGAGGAATTGGCGGAAATGCTCCTTGCCGATAGAGAGCGCGACGCTCAGGCCAACTGCGGACCAGACGCTATAGCGGCCCCCTACCCAGTCCCACATCGGAAAGACATTATCGGCGTGGATGCCGAATTCTTGGACGGCCTTAAGGTTCACGGAGATGGCAACGAAGTGACGGGTTACGGCACCTTCGCCTAGTTTATCGACGATCCATTGGCGTGCCGTTTGGGCATTAACTGCGGTCTCTAGCGTTGTGAACGATTTGGAGACATAGAGAAACAGCGTTTGCGCCGGATCGGCTTTCTTCAGCACTTGTTCGATCTCGAATGCATCCGCATTTGCGACGAAGTGAACATCGAGATCAGTGCTATAGGGCTTTAGCGCTTGGACGGCAAGGCGGGGACCGAGATCCGAGCCGCCGATCCCGATGTTGACGATTGTGCGGAAGGGCTTGCCGGTGGCTCCTTTCCATTTGCCGGTACGGACGTCATCGACAAAGGCCGACAAGCGGTTTTGCGTGGCGCGCACTTCGGGCATCACATCAAGGCCATCCACAAGAACCGGCGTATCTCCCATCTGGCGCAGAGCGGTATGAAGAACGGCGCGGTTTTCGGTAGTGTTGATCTTTTCTCCCGAAAACATACGGGTGCGAAGGCCTGTAAGGTTTTGTTGCTCCGCCAGAGCGACCAGAAGAGCTAGGGTTTCATCCGTGACATTTTGGAACGCGTACTTAAACCGCAGGCCCTTAAGTGCGATCTCATATTTGCTCAGGCGCGCCGCATCGGACGCTATTCCTGCGAGGCCTTTTTGACGGAGTGCGCTGCAATGGTTTTCGAGGGCTTTCCAAGCCGGGGAGGTCGCGAGAGTCATTGTCTTACGGTGTCCTTTGTATGGGTCGGGATAACGCCCTCGGGCTTGCCGACCATAACGAAGCTAAATTTATCGGGGTTAAAATAACGCTCGATCACGCGGTCGATGTCTGCTTTGGTGACATTTCGAACGATTTGGGAGTAGCGCTCAAGATAGTCCCGGCCAAGGCTTTCGCGCTGCATTTCAACCAAAAGCGCCGCGATTTTGTTGGTCGATGTTAAAGCTAACGGCTTTGCGCCGGTTAGGTAATCTTTGGCGGCACGTATCTCGGGATCCGTCGGTCCTTCTTCATGAAAGGTTTTCATCGTTTCGCGGATCAACGAGAGGGCTTCTGCCGCTTTTGAGTTATCCACGGCTGCGCTGCCGATTAGGAGTCCGGCGTGATCCGACGGGGCAAGGCCGGTCGAAATCCCGTACGTCAGGCCTCGTTTGTCGCGAAGCTCTTGCATCAGTCGCGAGGCAAAACTGCCGCCTCCTAGAATGTAGTTCACGACTTCCGAAGCATAGTAGTCGGCATCCTGGCGCTTCGGGCCGGTTGAGCCAAACAGGATATCGGTTTGGGTACCGTCGCGGCGAACGAGGATCGCGGCGGCTTCTTTTGATTCAGGAACATCGGAGATGCGTTTCAAACTGGCGCGCTCGGGGAGACCTTGGAAGATGCCGTCCAGAGCGGTCGCTAGTTCCTCGGGGGTGATGTCTCCCGCAACGGCGATTATCACATTATCAAGCGCGAGGCGTTTTTCCGCAAAATCTCGGAGATCTCTTTGCGCGATGGCTTGCAACGTTTTGGGGGTGCCTAAAATGCGGTTGCTGTAGGGATGGTTCGCATAGAGGTATGACAACAGCGCGTAGCGCGCCTGCCATGAGGGGTCGGAGAATTTGACGCGGATGGCGGAGAGTTGTTGGGCGCGCAGGCGTTCCACTTCTGCCGTGTCGAAGCGAGGGGATGTCAGGGCCAAATGCAATAACTCGAGTGCCTCCGCCTTATCTTCGGACAGGCATTTGACGCCGCCCGTTATTTCATCCCGGCCAGCGTCAAAATCCATCTCTATCGAGCGGGAGGACAGGCGATTTTGGAAGGTTGCTCCATCGTAGGGACCGGCACCACGCGTCAGGAGGTTTGTTGCTAATGTCGCTAGGCCTTGCTTGTCGGCCGGGTCCTGTTCGCCGCCTCCTTGGAAAGAGAGTTGGAGGGAAATGATCGGGAGTTTGTGTTCCTCAACGAGCCACGCTTTGACGCCTGTTTTGGGAGCGACGACCTCCTGAATATCCAACGCCAGCGCCGCCTGCGGCAGGGCGAGGGGCATACAAAGCACGATAATCAATACAGCAAAGATTTTTTTCATTTCCCGGCTCTATTCTTCGCACTTTTGGAAACACGAGGAACTTTCGGAGAGGGCAATAACGCTCCCATGAGCTGGCGTTTACTTTCGGCCATTTCTTTCAGGGCGGCGTTTACCTGCTCCGGCGTAACCTCGTTAATACGGTCGGGCCATGCTTCGACATCCGAGACGGAGCGGCCTGTTGAAAGAGCCATTCCGAACGAATAACCCGGCATCGTAATCCCTTCGCGCGCAAAAATTGCGTCGCGTTGAAGACGTTGCTTGGCGTCTTCGACGCGTTCGGAGGAAAGGCCGTTTTCCGATAGGGACCTCAAAACCTCGCGCAGGGCTTTTTTAAGAGCAACCGGGGATTTGCCGTCGCGCAGAGAAGCGCTAATGGTAAAAGTAGTCTCCCCTCGCGCGTCGGGGTCATAGCTTGTCCGAATTGAGCTAGCTATTCCCATTTCCTGCACCAGCTTTTTGTGCATGATACCGACTTCGCCGGAGTCCAATACTTCCGAGAGGACTTCGAAGGCGTAGGCTTCATTGGCTCTTTGCGTAACATAGGCCGGGGCGACAAATCGCCATAAGACCTGAGGTTGCTCGACGCGCGCGTCGCGCAAAGTGAAGTCGGACGTTTGCGACGGGAGCGGTCGAGGCGGAATCTTTTTTTGCGGAGGCGTTTCTTTTTTTGAAAGCCTTCCGTAGGTCGCAGCGGCGAGGCTCATTACCTCTTCGACTTTGACGTTGCCGGAGATTACAACTACTGCATTGTTGGGGGCATAGTACGCCTCGTAGAACTTGCGGGCATCGGCGGCAGTAAGCTTCTCGAGGTCTTTCTTCCAGCCGATGACGGGACGGCCATAGGGGTGGCCCGGGGCTAGACGTGTCTCAAACTTTTCGACAAAACGGCCATCGGGAGAGTTGTCGGTGCGCTGCTGGCGCTCATCCAGAATAACCTTGAGTTCAGGGTCGGCCGTTTCCTTCGTAAGGCGGAGGTTTGCCATTCGGTCGGCTTCCATTTGCATGATCATGGGCAGGCGGCTTGCCTCGACCGTTTCATAATAAGCCGTGTAGTCTCGGGAGGTAAACGCGTTGTCGTTGCCTCCCTGCCCTGCAATTATTCTGCTGAACTCCCCGGCGGCGATGTTGTCGGTTCCACGGAACATCAGGTGCTCAAGATAATGGGCGAGGCCTGTTTTACCCCGAACTTCGTCTGCGGAACCAACCTTGTACCAGACCATTTGGTTCACGACGGGGGCCAAGCGGTTGGGAACAACAACGACTTGGAGGCCGTTCGAGAGGGTGAAATGCGAGGGATAATAGATGGCGGCCCGCGCAGTTCCTATCGGCGCGGCAGTAAAGCCGAGCAAAAGACAGAAAACCGCGCGTCGGATCATAATCCAAGCCAACCTGTTTTTTCCTTTTCGATGACGGGCGTTGCGCCTGTCGTGATTGGTTCGCCGCTTTCATTCGCTTTTTTGATGCGTTCGGCTTCGGCAGCGGGGTCAACCGTTGTGGCGGGGGCTTTCTTCGGCTCGCCGCTCCAGTTAAGAAGTTCCTTCACCAAGTGCTCGTCGGCAACAACTTTTTGCGCTGTTTCGCGATCCACCGTCTCGCGAATGTTCGGATCGGCTTTTGAGCCGCCCGAGGCTTCGATTATTGCTTGCTCGGAAGCCGAAGGGGCCGTTTGCCCTTTTCCGCTCTTGCCGCCGAGGACGACTTCGCTGGCTTGACGGTCAGAGCCGACCTCTTGCGGGCGCGACGCTCCGGGGCGCGGCGGACGAAGGGTGTAATCGGGGGGAAGGGATAGCGGCGCACGATCCACCACGGCGAACTCGTCGGGAACGTTGCGGCCGAAGCCTAGCTCCTGACGAAGCTCGCCACAGGCGCTTAAAAGAGGAAGCGTTAAGCCGATCAGGATGATTCGACGCGACATGGACATGAGGTGACCCATCAAGAGAGTGATAAGAGAAAAATAAAGCGACTTCCGCTTTGGATCAAATAGAATCATTGATGCTTGGTCCTGCTCACTTGGCCCGCAGGAGGTCGTCGATTAAAAGAAGGACTACGCCGCATACTATTGCAGCGTCGGCGATGTTGAAGGCAAACCAATGGATATTTTCGCCATAATGAAAGTCGATGAAATCGACTACGCGGCCATAGCGTACGCGATCGATGGCATTTCCTATCGCGCCGCCCATGATTGCCCCCAGAGCCAAGGCCGTCGCGGTAGATTCTGTTCGCAGCAGCCAGCGGCCAAGAAGAAATGTTATGACTATCGCGATCCCTATGAACATATAGGGGAGAAAAGCCCAGTTCTCCATATTCGGCGAATGGTTGAACATCCCGAAGGTGACGCCTCTGTTCCATACCAGAACGAAATTCAGGAACGACGTGACCTTGACGGTGTGGTGCACATCAAGGTGTTCGAGAACCATCCACTTTGTGACCTGATCCGCCAAGGCTATGGCAGCCATAGCGTAGATTCCGAGGACGGTGCGCCGCTGAATTTCCATTGTGACACGTGGAGTTAACGTTTGGGAAGTTGAGGGAGGTTAGACAAAAGACGGGGGCGGATCAATATCAGAATGAAGGTGACCCGAACCGAGCTAGTTGCGATGGCTTGCGGCGAGACCAAGGGCTAGCGGTTTTGTATGTGTTCCGAGATCATTGACGGGACCATCCCACTTGATAAAGATGTCTCCGCCGACTGAAGCATCGACAAAGTTCGATGATCGGCTGACTTTCACGTCGAGAAACTTTCCACTTGGCTGTAGAATCGACAGGTTCTTATTCATGAATGTGGAGATGGCAATCGAGCCGCTTGCACATGCGGTTTCGGCATAGAACGTTTCCGTGTTGCGAACAAATATGAACGGGGTTATTTTGACCTTATCGATCTCTATTTCCTCCACAAAAAGGAGGCCGCACGCGATCATGGATGCTAGGCCGAGATCGGTCATGGCCGATCTTACGCGGGGTTCATCAAAACTGTTTCCGTAGCGAAGGATATCGAAGCGGTCGCTCTGTTTTGTAATTATTCCGAACGAAATACCTCCAAAATGCATAAGCGGGACTTCGGTCCCACCCAAAGGGCGCAGTTCCTCGCGAACCATGAGACGTACATCCAGTATGGCGCGGCCCGGCGACGTGTGAACCGTAAGATGTGACGGCGCGCCCGATAACGATATGTGCTGAACGGACGTTCTCCCGCCGGATAGAACGTATCCCAAGCTGCGGGCGGCGTTGGCGCAAAATTCGCCCCCAGCCATTTCGCCATGGGTAATGCCATTTTCCCGCCGGACAAACAGGACCTGCTCTACCGAGGGAAATTCGTTTTGGATGATTTCGGCGGTGCGGCCGATGTTTTGTATCCTATCGAACACTAGCGCAGTGGTATTACCGGATGGTTCGGCTATAACGAGGCGATTGAGGTCCATTTTTTTAAACCTTGCCCTTTCGCGGGACTGCCGTTGCCCGCTCCCACATGCTTTCGAATTGTTGCCGATAGGCATCCGAGATGACCTTCGACTGGATCATATAGATGCGGGGCGATGGATCTGCCCGAAACACGATAATCGCAAGCTTGTCGCCATATGCATAGAAAGGAACCGGCTGAAACTGTTCTTTAGGTGCCCAGC
>CAZLIG010000022.1:0-17416 GCA_964559415.1 uncultured Rhodospirillaceae bacterium | reverse complement strand
GACCGACGTCATGATGGCGGGCAAGGTCGCTGTCGTTTGCGGGTATGGGGATGTCGGCAAGGGATCATCGGCATCGTTGCGCTCTGCCGGTGCGCGCGTGATGGTGACGGAGGTCGACCCGATCTGCGCGCTGCAGGCCGCCATGGAAGGCTATCAGGTCACAACCATGGAACAGGCTGCTGCCATTGGGGACGTCTTTGTGACGGCTACGGGCAATGTGGATGTCATTACGCTCGATCATATGCGGAAGATGAAAGACCGGGCGATTGTCTGCAACATTGGCCACTTTGACTCTGAAATTCAGATCGATGCGCTGCGCAACTACAAGTGGGAAGAAGTAAAGCCTCAGGTCGATGAGGTGGTTTTCCCTGACGGGAAGCGGCTAATTGTTTTGGCGAAGGGGCGGCTTGTGAATCTTGGGTGCGCGACAGGGCATCCGAGCTTTGTGATGAGTGCGTCGTTTACGAACCAGACATTGGCGCAGATTGAGCTTTGGACGCATCCGGGGAAGTATAAGAACGAGGTTTATATTCTTCCCAAGACCCTCGATGAGAAGGTGGCACGGTTGCATCTCAAGAAGCTTGGGGTTCCGTTGACGGAACTGAGCGAAAAGCAGGCGGCTTATATTGGGGTGCCGCAGCAAGGGCCGTTTAAGCCGGACCGCTACAGGTATTAGGGGCGGGCGCTTCGCACTCGAGTCCCGGCTTTGCCGGAATTACTCGTTCATTTTCGAATCGGTGAGTCGGCGTTGGAGCAACGGCGAGCTTCCTTTCGTTTCTCAGAAGCAACAATCTTCTTGGCCTGTTTTGCGCTATCCAACGGAAATACAAATCGGATTCCCAAAAGGGCCTTCTTTTGGCATGGCTGGCTCGGTGGTGTGGCTTGACTTGCCTTCCGGGTTTGGGCGGAATGGCGCGACGCAAAATCAAATGGGTGGGAACGCGTGGAATCCAGGGACTTATTCTCAGCGATGGTTCTTTCTTTATCCGCCAAAATGCCGTATTCAAAATACAGATCAATCAGTTGAGATTCCATGGCTCCCTTATCCATCAACTACGCTCCCTTTGCCGCTGCCGCCGCCATCGTTATCGCGGTCGTTCTTGTCATCGGCCTTAACATGGAGATGCCCGCAGCGACGCTTATCATCGTTATACTTTCGGGCATCACTGCGGGACTCGGGTGGCTCACATTCGTTCTCGGCGGCCATTTAAAACGACGGGACGCTCAGGCTTGGAATTTGCGCCAGATTGCGGAGCGGATGCAGGCGATGATCGCTTCGGCGCCTGAGGGGTACTGCCTTTTTACGACGCAAGGCATTCTGCGCGAGGCTACACGCGTTGCCCCCCTGCTCGGCGTCGACAAGATTTCGCATTTTGAGGATCTCGTTGCGGCGATCAAGGAGCCGGAGGAGTTTGTTGCCGCTTTTCGCAAGATGCAGATGACGGGCGAAGGCTTTTCTCTCACCATAGCTGCAGCCAAGGAAAGCAAGACTATTCAGGTCGTCGGCGCGCGGATGCATTTTGGGCGCGAGGCGCTGATCCTTCTCGATATTCTTTGGTTTAGCGATAATCCGGCGACGACAACCATTCTGGCGCAGAAAAATGCCGAGCTTCGAAAGAGCAATGCGAAGCTTGAGAACGTTCGCGCTGTTTATGACAGGATGCCTATTCCGATTTGGAGGCGCGACGCGGAGCTTAATATCGTTCGGTGCAATGCGGCTTATGCGAAGGCACTGGACGTTACGATGGAAGATGTCGTCAAGAACCAGCATGAGATGGTTTCGGCGACGGCGCGGGGAGGAAGCGGGCGCGCGCTTTCGGTGAAGGCTCTGGAATCCGGGTCCACGCAGACCGAGCGGCGGCACGTGATTATCGGGGGCAAGAGGCAGCTGCTTGAGATTACCGAGACGCCTTATGAAGCAAACGGGATGAAAGGCGTGTTCGGGTTCGCCATCAATGTGACGGCGGAAGAGGACAAGGAATCCGAGGTCGAGCGCCATGCGGCCTCCCAACGCGAGGTTCTTGAGCATCTCGGCAGCGCGATTGCGATCTATGGGCAGGATCAGCGGCTTGAGTTTTACAACAGGGCTTACTTGCGTTTGTGGCATTCTGAAGAGGCCTTCCTCGACACCAAGCCGACATTTAGCGAGGTCCTTGAGGACCAGCGCGCGCGGCGGGTTGCTCCTGAGCAAGTGGATTTTCAACGGTACAAGAAGGAACGCACGGCGCTGTTCACCTCGCTTCTCGAGCCGCGCGAAGATCTTATGTATCTTCCCGACGGAACGACGCTGCGCGTGCTTGTTTCGCCGCATCCGCTTGGCGGGTTGATCTTTGTTCATGAGGACGTGACGGACAAGCTGGCGCTCGAGTCCTCTTACAACACGCTTATCGCCGTTCAGAGGGAGACGCTTGATAATTTGGCCGAAGGCATTGTGGTGTTCGGACCGGATGGTAAGGTTGGGCTGTTTAATCCTTCGTTTGCGAGAACGTGGCAGTTGCCGGTCGACTATCTCACGTCCAGCCCGCACGTTTCGGATATTTTCGAGAAGACGAAAGAGCTGCACTCTTATCAGGGCGAATGGTCGGCATTCAAGAAAGAGGCGATCTCCTATACGCTCGACCGGAACCCGCGCAAGGGGCGCATGATGCTCAAGAATGATACCGTTCTTGAGTATGTGGCGGTTCCTCTGCCCGACGGCGCGGTGCTTAACAGCTATCTGGACGTGACGGACTCGATGAAGGCCGAGCGGGCTTTGCGTGCGAGCAACATGGCTCTCGCCGCCGCAGACAGGCTTAAGTCGGAATTCGTTGCTAACGTCTCGTATCAATTGAGGACGCCGCTCAATACGATCATGGGGTTCTCGGAGATTCTTACCAACCAATATTTCGGTACGCTCAACGAACGCCAGATGGAGTATACGCGAACGATCATGGAAGCGAGCAAGAAGTTGCTTCTTCTCATCAACGACGTGCTCGATCTTGCGACCATCGAAGCGGGACGCATGGCGCTGGACCACGAAACGACCGGCGTGGCGGTTCTTCTTAATACCGCGAAGCAGATGACGGCCGAGTGGGCGAGGCAACAATCGCTTGAAATCGTCATCGACTGCCCGTCGGATGTCGGGTCGTTTGAAGTCGACGTGCACCGCATGAAGCAAGTTTTGTTCAACCTCATCAGCAATGCGGTGAAGTATACGCCTGCGGGCGGGCGCATTACGCTTGAGGCAAGGCGGACGGGAGAGTGGGTGGCTCTTACTGTCGCGGACACCGGCATCGGAATTGCGGGAAGCGATTTGGAACGCGTGTTCGGCAAGTTTGAGCGGGCGAACCAGCAGGCGCGGCAGTCTGGGGTTGGGCTCGGGCTCAGCCTCGTGAAAAGCTTTGTCGAACTTCATGGCGGTCGGATCGAAATTTCCAGCACGCCGAGACAGGGCACGCGGGTGACTTGTTACATCCCCGTTCATGCGGCTCCGGCTGTCGCCAATGCCCGATAGAGTTCCCCTGCCCGATCTCGAGGCTACCAAGGCTTTGGCGGCTGCTCTCGCGCCGCAGCTTGCTCAGGGGGATGTGATTGCGCTTGTTGGCGATCTCGGAGCGGGGAAAACGGAGTTTGCGCGGGCGTTGTTGAAACAGCTTGGGGTGCAGGGAGAGGTTCCGAGTCCGACGTTTACCCTTTTGCAGACTTATGATGTTTCGGGGCTTCATATCTCGCATTTTGATCTGTATCGGTTGAAGTCGGCTAATGAACTCGAGGAGCTGGGGTGGGACGATGCTCTGGCCGATGGCGTGACCCTTGTGGAATGGCCGGAACGCGCGCAAGGGAGGCTGCCTAAGGAAAGGTTAACTCTTCGGTTTGATATCGATGACGCGGGGAACCGCAGTTGCGTTATTGAACGGAGCGGAAGCTGGGAAGGCCGGAAGGTATTGGTGTAGGTGCGGCTGTATTTTTGGCGTCTTGCCCGTAACGGTTTTAATGAGCTTGCGGCGTTAACTGTCCTTATGTTTCAAGCTATTAACATAACCTTAACCAGCATTCTGGAATTGCTTTCATGGAACCTTAAATGTAATATGATCTAGTGTAATTTAAGTATTTTTTTGTCGGGGTACAATCCCATGTTGAAAAAGTTATACGTAGATCTCCACGACAACCCTGATAACGAAGCAAACAATCTGGTTCAGAACTTTGTCGAGCCTACTTCTCCTGAAGGCAAAATTGCACCTTTCAACAAGGATAAGGAGTTGGATTTTTGGCGCGATAGAGGGAAGAAAATTAATCAGGGGCGCAACTGGGTTTCGAGGAAGTGGATTCCCAAGGACGCGCGGTACAATATTCCGGCACATTGGCAGTGGGAAACCATTCATCCGAGTTTGTACAGTAGTTTGGGCGCTGAGGCCGAAAACCCAAACAATGCGGAAAACTTTGCTCAAAAGAACAGAGCGTGGATCGTTAAAAGGCCCACTAAATTAAAAAAGAAGATCAATAAAACAAAGCATTTTTTGGGAGTTCCGATTGGATATATCGGCATCGAACGGCTTCAACTGAAGAAAACTATCGATAAGAACTCCTTTTTCGTTGAGCTTGATGACGAGGGTTGGGCTCAACTCGAAATAAAGGAAGAAAAAGTCAAGGACAAAAATGGGAATGAACTTAAAGGGCCGGATGGTACCCCACTCACGAAGAGAGTTCTGAAAGTCCATGGATTTGAAAACTGCAACGAGAAGCAGCAGTTAGAAATGGCTAAGGATCTTATCGCATATTTTCAAATGACTCACCCAGGGGAAAAACTTGATATAACCAACGGAAGCCAGGAGTTTAAGAGCGCGATGCTAAAGGCCGCGAATGCTGCCAAACCGATGGTAATATTGACTCCCGACTCCATGCCTGCGGATAACGCTCCGAGGGTCACTTATAGGAAAAGATTCTGGAGAAACAGAGTCCACGGCTCGTTTGATACACTGAAGTTCTTTTCGCAGAATAGGGCGACTGAAGTGAAAAACGTTGGGGGCGCGGCCGTTAAAACCACTCGAAAAGTTGGCGGGACTGTGAAGAAGGGCGGCAAAGCTGTAGTGAAGGGCGGCGGGGCTGTGGCGAAGAAGATCAAGAAGATTTTGGGGCTTTAACAATTTATTCGGTTTCAAGCGAGGAAGTGGATTATGGATACGAAATTTGAAGACAACGTTTCCTATATTGAGGTGGCCGGGCAGCCCTCCCCATCACCTGAAATGGACTGGGGACAATGGTGGAAAGACCTTGGCTACGAAGTTGGCAATGGGCGCAAGTGGGTTGCGCGCAGAAAGCTTGAAGACGGCACAATCCAATGGGACGTTATGGGCGAGACCAAGCCTGAAGACGTCGAGCCGCTTGTTGAAAAAATCAAACTGGATGATGCGGAAACCTGGCGTCTTGAGGACGAAGTATTCAGCGAGGAATATCTTAAGAAGGTTTCAAGGTATAGGACGACGGATATTATCGACAAGGACTCGCTGTTTGTCATCCCGCCGACGGATGACGCTGCAGCGAAGAATTGGCTTCAGCTTCAAGTCAATGAGAAGAGAGCTATCGCTCATGGTTTTGACCAGAGCAGCGAACCCCTTAAGCTAAAAACTGCGGAAGACTTTATTGCCTATGCGCAAAAGAGGTGGCCTGGGCAAGCGCTTAATATCCACGGGTCTGACGAGTTCAAAGAAGCGGTGTGGTATTATGCTCAGAAGGCTAACGTTACGATTGCGAACTTCACCCCGGAAAACGCAGACGAACTGAAGGCAAAATGGGAGGAGAAGGAGAAAAAGGCTAAGGAGACGCCTGAAACCCCTGAAACGCCAGAGCCTCCGCCTGAGGGAAAAGGGCCTGAAGAGCCGCAGCCTGAGGATCAGGAGAACCCGGAAGATCAGGAGAACCCGGAAGATCAGAATAATAAGACTCTCGGGTTGACGAACACCGAGGATTTCGACCCAAGAAAGAAGCCGATTCCGATTACTCCTAGAGGGCAGCAAACGGTTATTTTGGGAGGAGTCGGGAGCGGGAATCCGCTTGACGAAGGTGACCTGCGGAAAGGCGAGATTATCGAAGCTGACTTTGAAGAGGTTGGCAATGATAGGCTTTTAACCGGTCAAAACGCCCCGAAGCAATTGCCCGAAGGCAAGGTAGAAGAGTCCATCGCCATTCAAATGCCCGAGAAGATGCCGGAACATCCGGAGGTCATCGTATTGCCTGAGAAAGCTAAACCTGCGCTTGAAGCTGCATCGGAATTGAAAGCTTTAGAAGGCTCTGCCATCAAGCAGTTGCCCGAGGGCAAGGCAGAAGGGTCCGTCGCCATTCAACTGCCCGAGAAGATGCCGGAACATCCGGAGGTTATCGTATTGCCTGAGAAGTCGAAGTCGAATTCGACGTCAAAAGTTGATGAAGCGGTTAAGCAACTGCCTCCGGGCAAGGCGGCGAAGCCGGAGCCGAAGACACAAAGCACCCGCTTCGAGAAGAGTGGCTATGGCTATAATCCCGAAGCCAAGGAGCCTCCGAAGACGTCGGTCCGAACTTACGGTTCTCGCGAATCCCAACAGGAGATAGAGGCAAGGGCGCGACGCGAGAAAGAAGCCCAAGCCAAAGCAGAAGCAGAGCGTAAAGCCGCAGCCGAGAAGCAAGCAGCTAAGGACCAGTTTGATAAAACCGGCTATGGCTATAATCCCGAAGCCAAAGAGCCTCCGAAGACGTCGGTCCGAACTTACGGTTCTCGCGAATCCCAACAGGAGAAAGAGGCAAGGGCGCGGCGCGAGAAAGAAGCCAAAGCAGAAGCAGAGCGTAAAGCCGCAGCCGAGAAGCAAGATACTCAGGATGCAGGGGAAGGTTTGGCCTCGTTCTTCGATTCTGTCCCTGCTAGCAGGAGCTTCTTCGACCAGAAGCAGCCTGCCGGTGGCACTCAGAGGATGCTTGGCCGGTTTGACTCTATCAATACCAAGAAAGCTATGGAGAGCAAAGGAACTGCGGCAAAATCCGCAAAATTGGAGAAGTCTAAAGTTCCCGGCGTACGGGTTCCCCATACAGACCACAAGAAGAACCATAAGTTAGATATCGGCTACCAGCCCCCGGGTGAAAAACCTAGGAAAGTGAATGGACAGTGGGTGAAGGGCACCAAGAAAAATCCAAAAGTTATTAGCGTTCCAAAGAATAGTATGTGACGGGCCGCGATTAGGTTCTCGCCAGAAATGGCGATAGCCTTTTGCGCCAAATTGCTAGTTTTTGTTCATAGGGCATTCTGGCGTGGGCGGGGCTGGTGGACGGAAGCACAAAACACGGCAAGGGCCTGCCCGGTGCGACGTGACGGCGGAAGAGTTTTTCGGCGGGCTGACCGTTGAAGAAAATTGCCTCAACCAGTTTATGCGTGTCGAAAAAACGCTTGAACTCATTCGGAATCACTTTTTTGATATTTGAGTCGAGGCTTCCTTCGCGCTCTGCGGTGGCGCAGACATCCCATAACGCTATGCGATGGCGGATCAACTCCTGAAGCCTTTCGTCATAAGGCTTTTCTGGTTTGGCTCCGACTAGGTCGCCCATTATGCGCCAAAAGACGTTTTGGGGTTTGGCGTAGTATTGCCTCTTTTCCAAAGACTTGGCCCCGGGTAAAGACCCCAGGATCACGATCTTGGCGTCGGGGCGCGCGACAAACTCGAAACTTTTGCACCTTGTCACTACTCTCTCTTTCCCTCCATTTTTGTGCACCGCATCAAACAGCGGTCCTTCGGAACTGCCCATGTTGCTGGAATTTTCGTCCTTCTTCAAAAATGGAGTTCGCAGCCGCACAAAAATCGACACTTATCTATACACTACAGGACCTTAACCATAGACTTTGGCCTTGCCAAGGCCCTCCCGTCTAACTAAGACTTTCCACGATGGAGAATTGCTCACCGGCCCTTGCGGAACGCATAGCCGTTTCAACCCGAGCGCTTCCCTCTTCGTCAGGTATTCTAAACCCTTCATAAAGGCGTCCTAATGCCACATTCTACAACTGCCAAGGCTCGTTCCCAAAGACCGGGCGCAAAGGTTAACTCCCTTCAGGACGAAATCGACAGGCTGACCGAACGCTTCGGAACCGAGCGCAAGGCTTTGATCCCGATCCTTCAGGAAATCAAAAAGAGGCACCACATCATTAGCGGCTATGCCATGCAATGCGTTGCCGACCGCCTCTCGATAAGCCCTGCCGAAGTCTACGGCGTCGTCAGCTTCTACTCCTTCCTTCATGAAGAATATCAGGGACGCATCGTCATCCGCCTCTGCCGCACTATCAGTTGCGATATGGCTGGCAAGGATGCCATTGCCCGGCAACTTCAGAACGACCTGGGCATCAAGTTCGGCGAAACGACGCCTGACGGGAAGTTCTCTCTGGAGTGGGCAAACTGCGTCGGCATGTGCGACCAAGGCCCTGCCATTCTCGTGAACGAGCAAGTCTTCACTCATGTGACACCCGAGCAGGTGCAGGAAATCATTCAGGCGTGCGTCAAGATGTACGAGAAAACGCCGGACTTATTCAAGAATAACGGGCACAATCATGAACATTCGAAATGAAGTTACATTTTCAACCATCCGCCCGCAGGATGGATTGACGGCCGCTCTGGGCAAGACTCGCACTGGGGTTGTTGACGACATTCTCAAGTCCGGCCTCAAGGGGCGTGGCGGCGCGGGATTCCCGACGGGGGTCAAGTGGAAGCTGGCCGCCGAAGAGCCGGGAGATGAGAAGTACATCATCTGCAACGCCGATGAGGGCGAACCGGGAACCTTTAAAGATCGGGTGATTTTTTCGGAGTGGGCCGATTTGGTTTTCGAAGGCATGACCATTGCCGGATATGCCGTTGGCGCCAAGACGGGAATTATCTATCTGCGCGGCGAGTATGGGTATTTGCGTCAGGCGCTTGAGGACAAGCTTGCCGTTCGGCATAAAGACGGCCTGCTGGGCGACAACGTGATGGGGAAGGAAGGCTTTTCCTTCGATATTCACATTCATATGGGCTGCGGCGCTTATGTGTGCGGCGAGGAGTCGGCGCTTATCGAGTCGCTTGAGGGCAAGCGCGGCGAAGCACGCAATCGCCCCCCCTTCCCTGTGGCCAAAGGTTTGTTCGGATGTCCGACGGTTGTTAACAATGTCGAGACGCTGGCTTGGGTTGCGGCGATCTTTGCGCTTGGGCCGGACTGGTTCAAGCACGTCGGCACCGAGAAGTCCTCGGGATTCAAGCTGCTCAGCATTTCGGGCGACGTGGCTCGGCCCGGCGTATATGAGTTTCCGATGGGAACCAAGATTAGCGCCATTCTCAAGGCTGCGGGCGCAGAGAAGCCGAAGGCGGCCGTTGTGGGCGGCGCTTCGGGCATTCTGGTTCCGGCCAAGGACTTTAAGCGCGCGATCTGCTTTGAGGACGTTTCAACAGGCGGGTCGGTTATCGTTCTGAGCGAAGACAGGGACTTTTTGGATATTCTTGAAAACTTCCAAGAGTTCTTTGCCGACGAGTCCTGCGGACAGTGCACTATTTGCCGCTTGGGCAACGTAAAGCTGCTTGAGGGCATTCGCCTTCTCAAGGAAGGCCGCTGCACCACCAAACATTTGCAGAAACTTTGCGTATTGGGGGCTTCTATGCAGGCTGCTTCAAAGTGCGGTCTGGGACAGGCAAGCCCCAATATGTTCCTTTCGATCCTCCAGCATTTTAAGGGCGAGGTATTGGGACGTCCCCAGGCCGACGACCACTTCGCCAACAGAAGGAAAGTGTCATGAACAAGCATACTAAAACCGCCGACACTCAAAAAGCCGACGCCAAAATGATCGAAATAACCGTCGACGATAAGAAAATCTCTATTCCGTCGGGGACTATGCTTTTGGATGCGGTTCGCCAGAACGGGTTCCACATTCCGACGCTTTGCTATCACGAGGATCTGTCCCGCGCGGGCGGTTGCCGCTTGTGCATCGTCGAGATCGAGGGCCAGCGCGCCCTTACCGCAAGCTGCGCGTATCCGATCACGCAGCCGATCAAGGTCAAGACGACCTCCCGGCGCATTCGCGAAGCGCGCAAGACCACTCTTGAGCTTCTGCTTTCAGAGCATTGCGGAGATTGCTTTAGCTGTGCGCGCAACGGCAACTGCGAGCTTCAGTCGTTGGCGAAGGAGCATGGCATTACCAAGATGCACTTCGGGCATCCGACCGAGAAGGCTTTTGCCGTCGACGACCTGAGTCCCTCCATCATCCGCGATATGGACAAGTGCGTGGATTGCGGCAGATGCGTCCGCACCTGCAAAGAGCTGCAGGGTATCGGTGTGTTCGAGACGGTGGGACGCGGAAACCGGAAGGGCATCAGCACCTTCCAGAACAAACCTATGGCGGAAGTCGGCTGTATTGCTTGCGGCCAGTGCGTCAATCGCTGCCCAACGGGCGCTTTGACAGAAAAGGACTCGACCGAAGAAGTCTGGGCAGCGATCAACGATCCGAACAAGCATGTCGTGATTCAGACGGCTCCGGCACCGCGCGCCGCCATTGGCGAGGAGTTCGGGCTTGAGCCGGGCAACGCGATGACTTGGGAACTGAATACAGCTCTTCGCCAGATGGGGTTCGACAAGGTTTTCGATACGAACTTTACGGCGGATCTGACGATCATTGAGGAAGGGACTGAGCTTATCTTGCGTCTCTACAAAAACCTTGTGGAGAAAGATTCCTCGGCTCCCCTGCCCCAATTTACGTCGTGCTGTCCGGGGTGGGTCAAGTTTTTCGAGCATGTTCATCCGGAAATGCTTTGCCATGTCTCGACGGCGAAGAGTCCGCAACAGATGTTCGGGTCGCTTATCAAGACGTGGTATGCGCAACTTAACGACATCGATCCAGAGAACATCGTTTCCGTTTCGCTGATGCCTTGCTCGGCCAAAAAGTTCGAGTGCAACAGGCCAGAGTTGCGCGACAGCGGGCTTAAGGACGTGGATTATGTTCTGACAACGCGCGAATGCGCCAAGATGATCCGCGAGGCGGGCCTGCATCTTCCGAGCTTGCCGAAGTCGGATTTTGACGATCCGTTCGGCACGGCGACGGGGTCGGGCGTTATCTTCGGGAACACGGGCGGCGTTATGGAAGCGGCGCTTCGCAGCGTTCTTGAATTCGTCACCGGGCTTAAGGTCGAAGATATCTTTGCGAATGCGGATATCATTCCCGTGCGCGGCATGGAAGGTTGCAGGTTTGCCGAAATCACGGTTCCGGAAAAGGTCGGGCCGGTGCCTCCGATGATTGCGCATTTGGTTCCGAACTGGGATTGGCTTGCGGGGCAGACTCTTCGCGTCGGCATTGCTCATGGCACGAAGAACGCTCGCAAGATATTGGACGACGTTGCGGCCGGAGGTTTTTTCAGCACGTGCCACTTCATCGAAGTCATGGCTTGCCCCGGAGGGTGTATCGGAGGCGGCGGACAGCCTATTCCGACAAATCCGGCCATTCGGCAAGCCAGGGCCGATGCCATCTATAAAGAAGACATCGCTTATGGCGCCAAGGGCAGCGTGCGCAAGAGCCATGAGAACCCTGCTGTGGCACGTATATATAAGGACTTCCTGACCGAAGGGCCATGCGGCCACAAGAGCCATGAGCTGTTACATACTAGCTATTGGCCGAGAGGGAAGTTTATCGGGAGCTGGTAACTTTTGGGGCGTGGGCGAAAGCTCACGCCCTACTCTTTATGTAATAGCCAAATAATTATCTTTCTCTTGCCGCGCGCTTCGACTTGATTGCCACGCAACTGGGGATCGTGTATCGTTTTTGCCTCTTCCTTTCCTGATCCTTCACACTGAAAGGTATTTATTATGCTTTCACGTTTCTTTTGTGCGCTAGCGATTCTTTTTGCTTCAACTTTGTCTTCCGCCGCAGATGCATCAACGCTTTCGGGGATGTTTGGCGGATACACGATCAACACCGGGCCGTCCACGCCAATTAGCGGTTCGTTCACTCTTGATACGACGGATTTGGCAAAGACGTCGCAGTCGTTGCCGGGCGATGAAATTCGGTGGTTTCAAGGAGATCCGGTTGCGTTCTCCTACAACATCAATGCAAACGGCACGATCTATTCCGGCACTTTTAGCGATGTAACAGTTACATTGAGGGAGAGGAACACCTCTTATGCCAATAAGATGGTTGTTGTTGAAGCTTGTAATGCCGGAAAAACGAGCTGCTTGAATTTGGGCGTCCACACGCAAGACAACCCGATGTTTTCGGATATCGACGATGTGCAGAGCATAAACTTTTCCTATGGGGTCTCGCAGCTTTATGACGAGCCTGGCTATAGCCTCGGTAGCTTTTGGATCAAGGACGTGGTGAGTTCCCGCTTTAAGTACTACGGGATAGGCATGGCTTCCAAAGCGTCTGATGTTCCGCTTCCGGCCGCGCTTCCCTTGTTTGGTACTGCGCTGATAGGGCTTGCTGGGGCAAAAGTCAGAAGGAAAAAAATCGGCGCGTAAGCGTCCTAAGAATGGCTTTTAAGCGGTGGCTAGAAATAGCCGCCGCTTTTTTTCGCTGCGTTGTGGAAATTTATTTATCCCCAGAAATTCAGAGTTATCCACAGGGTGACCGCGGGAGTCGTTTTGACTGCGGAAGCAACTCATAATAGAAAAGCTAACAATCTTTTATCTGACTCCTCTGTTTTGTAATTCTGTTCCATGTCACCAGTTTATCGTTTCTATCCATTGCTTTTGTCTTCGCTTCTGCTTTTGGGGTGCACGCCGTCAGCCGGGCTACTTACGACAAATGCTATCGATCCAGCGGGGGGTCTCCTTCGCGAAGATTATCTTGCGTTGCGAGATCGTCAGGCTGCGGATGATACTGCTTCGAACAAGTCCGATATTCCACCTATCCCCAAGATGCCGGAGGAAGAAAAAATCGCTGCTTCCCCAGCCTCCTCCGTTCTCAGCAAAAATGTCAGCGTCAATGTGACGGACAGCGTTCCCGTTCGGGAGGTCCTTCTCGAACTCGTTCGGAAAACAGGGGCTAATCTTGAGCTTGATCCGCGCGTGCAAGGGAACGTGATTATCTCGGCGCGCAATCAGCCGTTCGATCAGGTATTGAGGCGAATTTGCGCAATGGCGAAGCTGCGCTTCACTATAGACGGGGCTTTTATTCATATCGAGCCGGATGAGCCGTATCAGAAGTCGTACCGCCTCGATTACCTTAGTTTGACCCGACGGGCTTCGAGCGATACGTCGATTTCAACAAATGTTTTTGATGTGGACGTGGGCGTTGGAAATGGGGTTTCAGGCAACGCAACTGCCAATCGCACGGCCTCCTCGGGCGAAAACAATTCGGTGTCGAAGGTGTCGGGCGTTTCGGAAGCGGATTTCTGGGCGGAGACCGAGAGGTCCATTGTGCAAATTCTTGGGTCGGGGGATAGGAAATCCAACGCCAAGGAGAACTACAGCATCAACAAGCAGGCGGGGATTGTCACAATCTTCGGCGACCAGAAACAACAGGACTCCGTTTCATCTTATATTGCCGAACTTCGGAGGAAGGCTTCCGCTCAGGTGCTTATCGACGCGCGGATTATTGAGGTGGAGCTGAACGAGGGGTTTCAATCGGGGATTGACTGGGCCGGAGCTTTTAAGAACAGCTTAAGCATGGGGAACACGGTCGGCTTGTCGGCGAATTTTGGGACGCCGACCTCGTTTGGCGCCAATGGAGCTTTCACGGCATCCGTGGCGGGAGGCAATTTTGGCGGGTTGATCAATCTTGTTCAGACGTTCGGAACTACGCGCGTGCTATCCGCCCCCCGGCTGACAGTTCTCAACAACCAAACGGCTGTCATGAAGGTTGCCACCAATCAGGTCTACTTTGTCACGCAAGCGCAGTTTACGACCACGACCAACGCCAGCGGCGCGTCGATCACCACCAATCCGATTTATACTAGTACGCCACGCACGGTGCCGGTGGGGCTTGTTATGACGGTTCAGCCTTCCATCGATACTTCCACAAACAGCGTCACGATGACGTTGCGGCCTACGATTTCTCGCGTTGTGGGACAGGTGGATGATCCGTCTATCGGGCTTAATGCGGCGACGGCGGGGGTTGCGAGCGGCGTCGAATCCAAAATTCCGGTCCTTGCGGTTCGCGAGATGGATTCCGTTATCCAGCTTCGCTCGGGCGAGATTGCCATTATGGGCGGGCTTATGCAGGATAGTTCCATCAACGAGGATCAGGGCATTCCGGGCCTTGCGGACGTTGAATTGCTTGGCAACCTCTTCAAGACCCGCGATAATAGCGCGAGGACAAGTGAACTTGTCATTCTTTTGCGTGCCACTATTGCCGATCAACCTTCTCCCGATCCTGCGGATGGAAATTTGTACTTTCAGTACAATCGAGATCCCCGCCCCTTGAAAGTCCCCTTCTCTGCCGCAGGAGTTCCTGAAGATTCCGAAGAGATGCCGGACGACTTAACCCCTAACGGAGATACGTAATGACCAGAACCGGAAATCGCAGAAATAAAGAAGCCTTTACGCTCGTCGAACTTTCGATCGTTCTTGTCATCATCGGGTTGATTGTGGGGGGCGTTCTCTCGGGACGGCAAATTCTCACTAATGCACAGACGACCAACACCATTAATTCCTTTCAGGCATATCAGGCGCAGTTTCAGACTTATACTCAGAATTATGGGACTATGCCCGGCGACGATGCCACGGCTCAGACACGGTTTTCGGGGGCCGGGGTTCCTGCCAATACCAGCAGCTCCAACGGCACGCTTGAAGGGGCGTTCGATAGCTCAACGGCTAATGCCGAAACCCGGCTTGCTTGGGCCGATCTTCGCGCGGCTGGCCTTGTGAAGGGTGCGGGCAGCAGCGAAGCTCAACCCGCAAACCCGTTTGGGGGTATTTTTGGCTATCAGCACGGGGCGTTTAAGGGATCGGGAGCTTTAACGACAAACGTTGTTTGCCTCAACAGCATTCCGGGAGATGCGGCTATGTCCATTGACTCACGGCTTGATGACGGCGCTCCTGACTCGGGGTCGATTGCGGCAATGGTATCGACGGGAGTTGTAGGAGAAGCGACGGGGGGAGCGCCTGCAACATCCTATGTCTCTACATCGACTTATACCATGTGCGGCCGGATTTAAGCGCACACGCTATGCGACTTCGTTTCTCCATGACTCGCTCGACATCCTCCGGCTTCACGCTTGTGGAGATGGCTATGGTGACGAGCATCATGGGGCTTTTGATGTTGACCGTGTTTCCGGCACTTGTATCCGTGCGCAGGGCCAACCAACTCGCGATGACCCAGAGCAATCTTCGCAGCCTTATGCTTGCCACAGCGACATATGTTCAGGCCAATGGCTGCTTGCCCTGCCCCGCTAGGCCGGGGGGAACAGGAACGCAGTTTGGAAAGGTCGCGACGGCAACTGCTTGCGGAGTCTGCGCGGCACCGCAAGGCATTCCTCCTTTTGCTTCGCTTGGGATTTCGGCTTCAATGGCACGCGATGGGTGGGGACACTGGATTACGATGCGGGTTGATCCGGCACTTGCGAACCCTATACCTTTGTCAGTTCCTCCCTCGGCGGTGTGCACTTCGGCTGACGTCAGTTCCGGCGTCTGCGCTGCCTCACAGCTTGGGGCTTCTGCGAAGGGACTCTGCAAAACCGGGCTTAGCCAAACGGGGCGCATTTCAATTACATCTAACGGCGGAGGCGGAACGCAGAAGGCGGCGGTTGTATTTATCAGTCATGGTTCGGAGGGGTACGGCTCGTTTGTTGCGACTCCGAAATTGGGCGACGAGTATTTGCTTCCGTTTACTTCCAACTATGCGGCTTGCACTGCTTACGGCGGGTATGCGCAATGTAATAGCGCGGAGCGGGATACTGCCCAGTATTATGATGCACCCGCTGTGATTAGCGATGTCGATGCTTACGACGACGTTCTTGCTTATGCCGACAGGAATGCTCTTGTCAGTATGCTTGGGAACGGCGCTTGCAATACGGCTTGGTGACGCATGAAAAAGGTCGTTCCGCTCCGAAGAGAACCGGAAGAACCGAAAAGCCTGCGATTGGGGGATATTCTCCTTCGCGAGCGGCACATTACGCATGACCAGATACAAATCGCGCTTCATGAGCAGCGGCAGAGCAAAGAGAGGCTGGGCGCTATTCTCGTGAGGCTTGGGTTTATGAGCGATAGGTCGCTGGCCGTGGCGCTTGCTGAGCATTCGGGACGCGAAACGGTCGATCTTAAATCTCTCGATATTGATCCTTCTACGCTCGGACGCGTGCCGAGAGCTGTGGCGGAGAAATGCTGTTGCGCCCCGATCTCTTTTGCCAACGACATCTTGCGCGTTGCCGTTGCCGATCCGTTTGACATTAGGGCTGTTGACGAAATCCGGCGTTATTTTCCGCGAAAGATTGAGGTTCAAGAAGTCATAGCCTCTCAGACAGATATTCTTGAGACCTTGGAGGCTTATGCGCATCGCATTTCGGGGCTTGACGAGATTCTGAATGAGCTTGAAGGCTCTGCCCCTACGGTGCAAGAAGCGGGCGCTTGGCGGCATCCTGTCGTAAGGCTTGCGGATACTATCCTTATCGAGGCCGTGCGGGAGGGGGCATCCGACATCCATCTGGAGCCGGAGGCTTCGTTCGTTCGACTTCGAACGCGGGTGGACGGCGTGTTGAGGCAAAAGCGGGCATTGCATCTTTCGCATTGGTCGCAGCTTTCGCACCGGATTAAAATCATGGCGGGGATGAATATTGCCGACACGCGCAGTATGCAGGACGGGCGCTTTCATATGCAGGTTGCGGGGTCGGAGATCGACTTTCGCGTGGCGGTGATGCCGACGGTGCATGGCGAGAACATCGTGATACGCATTCTCGACCATCGGCGCGCGCTGCTTCCGCTTGAAGAGCTTGGGTATGACGCGGCGGCGCTCAAGCAATTGGAGGCGCTTCTTGGGCGGCCTGAGGGAATCGTTCTTGTTACCGGGCCTACCGGGAGCGGGAAGACAACGACGCTTTATGCCATTCTCAAGCGGCTTAGCAGCGTCGACGTGAACATTATGACACTCGAAGAGCCTGTCGAATATGAGTTCGATCTTATTCGGCAGACTGCCATTCAGGAGCAACAAGGGCTTGGTTTTGCCGAGGGAGTGCGGGGTATTTTGCGGCAAGCGCCGGATATTATCTTTATCGGGGAAGTGCGCGATGATGACACTGCCAGGATGGCGCTTCGCGCCGCCATGACGGGGCATCAGGTTTTTTCGACCCTGCATTGCAATGACGCTTTTGGGGCTTTGCCGCGTCTAAGCGATCTTGGCCTTTCGGCGCATATGTTGAGCGGGAACCTTACTGGCGTGGTTGCTCAAAGGCTTGTCAGAAGGCTCTGCCCTCATTGCAGACGGCTTCGCCCCGCTTCGAGTGAGGAAGCCTCGGTGCTGGGCGGGATGGTCCCTGCGCCC
>CAZLIG010000021.1:17169-18078 GCA_964559415.1 uncultured Rhodospirillaceae bacterium | reverse complement strand
GATAGATTGCCCCGAGAACGGTCAACCGCGTCAGCACATAATCAAAGTAGTCGGCAGTATTCTTCCCCGGCCTGATCCCCGGAACAAACCCGCCATACTTCTTCAAGTTATCCGCCGTTTCGGTCGGATTAAAAACGACCGCCGTATAGAAGAACGAGAAGAAAATGATCAGCAGGGCATAAAGAATCATAAACAGCGGCTGCCCATGTCCGAGCATCGCCACAATGTCGGCAAGCCAACCGCCCTTCTCCTGCACGTTCGAAAAACTTGCGAGCGTCAACGGAAACAAAAGCAATGAGCTGGCGAAGATCGGCGGAATAACGCCCGAGGTATTGATCTTAAGCGGTAAGTGCTGAGCCTCGCCGCCGAGCATCTTATTACCCACCTGCCGCTTCGGATATTGCACCAAAATGCGCCGCTGAGCGCGTTCGCAAGCCACGCAGACGGCAAGCACGCCGAATACAAGCGCGAGAATGACGATAATGAACCACGAAGACAAAGCCCCGGTGCGTCCCAATTCCAACGTCTGCCCCACGGCGCTGGGCAAATTCGCGACGATACCGGCATAGATGATCATCGAAACGCCGTTGCCGATCCCGCGCGCGGTGATCTGCTCGCCGAGCCACATAAGGAACATCGTCCCGCCCGTCAGCGTAATCATGGTGCTGACCCGGAAGAACATGCTCGAAATGATAACCGCCGACCCACGCGATCCCATCATATTCTCAAGGCCCACCGCCAGCGCATACGATTGCACCAACGCAAAGGCCACAGTCAAATAGCGAGAATATTGGTTAAGCTTGATGTGCCCGGCCTGCCCCTCTTTCTTAAGAGCCTCGAACTGCGGCAAAATGGCCGAAAGCAACTGAACGATAATCGAGGCCGTGATGTACGGCATGACGCCAAGGG
>CAZLIG010000021.1:0-17134 GCA_964559415.1 uncultured Rhodospirillaceae bacterium | reverse complement strand
AAAGCGCCGCCCGAGAACATATTAAAAATGTCCATAATCCCGCCGCTGTGCTTGCGGAAAATTTCGCCAAGCATGGCAGGATCGATCCCCGGTACAGGGATATAAGTGCCAATGCGATAAACGATAAGCGCAAGAACCGTAAACCAAATGCGGCTCTTAAGATCGGTCGCCTTCGAGAAAGCCGAAAGGCTCATATTGGCGGCAAGGGATTCAGCAGCAGAAGCCATGGGAAAAACTTTGTTCGAGTTAACGCGAAGCGCCTCCTAACCAAGAGTGCGCCTTAATAAGAGCACCTTATATAAGGGGTAACCCTCGGCAAAACAAGCGATTGGTGTTGCCCAAAGGCAAAGCCCCCCCTGACACATATAGAATATTATCGAAGAAAAACTAATAACATAAGAAGTCTTAACCAAAGGGAGGCCCTCATGGACTACGAAAGCCTGCGTTTGATTCGCGACAGCCTCTTCCGGACGTTCGTCATCGGGTTAGTCTTCGCGCTCATCCTGTGGATGTTTACCGAGTTCTTCTGGCAAGCAAGCACGGAACTGGGTGTTCGGCTGTTTCGCGTGGACCCTCTGGTCTTTGCGGCAGATATGCTGTGGTACTTCACGGCGATCAAATTTTTCCTTTTGTTCCTCGTCCTGGCTCCAGCGCTTGGGATTCACTGGACATTGAAAAAGGAATGCGACCGTTGCCGCCGCCTGGAACGCGAAAGCCGGGCCTAAATTAAAAATTCTTCTCGCAGTATGGGTGTGGGTACGCGTGTGACTCGACGGGTCATTCTTGCGAAAGCGAAATTGCACCCTTCCTCAAAGACTTCAAAATTCCGCGAAGCGGCCCGCTCACATCCGGTTTCATGCAAACCAGTTCCCTTCCCGCAAGCTTAGCGGCTACCAGCACGGGCACCCTGTCCTCTGCGGAATTATCGAACGCAACGAAGGTATCGGCCTGCGATGCATACAAAGACGCGTGCTCATGCGACTTAACCCACCGGGTTTTCACATGATCGGGATCGGGATCGATATTCGCCCCGCCCTTTTTTTCGCAAAGACACGCACGCGCCTCGCTCAACTGCGGAAGCGCAAGCGAGAAATAAACGAACCCGAACTTGTACCCGCGCTCCTTGGACTCGTTGATCGCATACCCGTATTGAGGCGTAGACGCTATAGACTCTACCAAACAGCTCTGACCAGCCCGAATGCACTTCAGCATCTCAAGCTCGACCTCCGAAGCAGCGAAGTTTCGATAATCAGTGATCAACGTTTCGCGGTATTTTTCCTTAAGCTCAACCGCCCTTCCCTCGACACTTAAGGGAACCAAATCGGTTGCGTTGATATCCCGCAGAAACTCATTGATAAACGTCGATTTTCCGGCGCCATCCGGCCCCGCCACCATCCACACCCAAGGGCAATCGCCCACCGTGCACGCCGGAGCCTCCATAGGAACCGACTCCTCGACAGCTGCTTGCCAGTTCAAAATGAAGTGCATTCGCCCATCGTGCGCCAAGACAGGTGTAAGCAGCGCGCGCTTGTCATTCTCGCGAGCTGCCCGCCTCGCGGCAGATTGAGCAGCCTTAACCATTAAATTTAATAAAGAATCCTGATCGTCAAATGGCCCGGCACGGCTCTGAACATCCATCGCCACCTCCCCAACCGATAAAAAGCAAATTATCGCTGATAAGAGAAAGGCGTTTGGTTGACCTTGGTCAAAGGCATGGAATTTCTAAGTAAAACCCGATGATCCAGCCGATTTTTATTGCGCTAACCCCGAAGCCTTTAGCGCTTTCTTCTGCCGCTTTTCCAGCGCCCCGGCGTCGAAATCCTTAATCACCTCTTGAAACGTCCGATACCAATTGATCTTGGCGTCAAGCTTCAAAAATACCGAGCCAAGCCCGACCGCAGCACGATCCATGAATACGAACTCGCGTGGCACCGATACTCCGCCAATCTTGCGCAGTTCCGCATGAACGCGATTGGCGGTCTCCCGCCCGTAAAGTCCCGTATTTGTCTCGTCTATAGGCCGCGTCTTGTCCTCGAGCAGAGGCGCATAAATAAACCTCGCCCAAATATTTAATGTCTCGACGAGCTTCTTGCTTGGCTTCGAAAATCCCCAAATCCTGTAAGCTTCGACAGCCTCATCCTCGCGCTCGCGTCTCAGAGCCTCATAAAGCATCAGCACGCCCTTAACGAGATGCACCGGGAAAACCCTCACGCATCCAAAGTCCAGCAGATTGATCCCGTTATCCTTCCGGACGGTATAGTTCCCCATATGCGGATCGCCATGAATAACCCCGTAGTCATAAAACGGCGTGTACCACGCATTGAACATATTAACCGCAACCTGATTTCGATCTTCTATAGGCCTCGTCTCCGCAATTCTGCCGAGCCTCTTCCCTTCAAGCCACCGCATCGTAAGCAATCGATCCGTTGAAAGCGCCTCCACAGGCTCGGGAATAAACACATTTTTCGTATGCTCATGCATAAGCGCATAAAGCCGCATATGCCTTGCCTCCCGGACATAATCGAGTTCCTCGTGCAGCCTGTCCGCGACCTCCTTCTGGACCTCTCTCGTAGAAACGGCACGATCATAATGCTCAAACACCGCCATCATCATCTTAAGCTGCCGCAAATCCGCCTCGACGGCCGAAATCATGTCGGGATACTGAAGCTTGCAAGCCAGTAAATGGCCGTCATGTCCAACAGCTTTATGCACCTGCCCCAATGAGGCCGCCGCGCAAGCCTCATGCTCAAACGACTTGAACTTGCTTTCCCAATCAGGCCCCAGTTCAGCCGTCATCCGCCGCCTGACAAACGGCCACCCCATGGGGGGCGCGTCAGCCTGAAGCTGAGCCAGTTCCACGGCATATTCCTTGGGAACCACATCGGGTATCGAAGACAAAATCTGGGCCACCTTCATCAAAGGCCCTTTAAGTCCCCCGAGCGCGAGACGCAATCTCTCGGCCTGCTTCTTCCGGTCAGCCTTAAGCCCAAGCAGTTTTTGCCCTGCAGCCCTCGCCCCAAACCCTGCCATGGAGCTCGAAACTCGCGCATACCGCGAAACTCGCTTCCTGAGCGTACTATTATTGGTTAATCCCATACAGACTTTCTAGCATCCCGTTGATACTGGACACAGTCCTTATCATTAACAAAGTTTGCGCAACTATTTTGGCCTCCGTATAGTCAACGCATACTTAAAGACGAAAATCCAGGAAATTGGAAATGTCCATTTCAGTAAAAAAAGAAGAGACAACACCGGCGCTGCTGACCGCCGTAGGTGCCCGTTTAATGATCGGCAAGGGAATGCCTGCCAATAAAAGATTGGCCATCCAAATTTGGAACTTCACCGCCAACGCGTTTAATTACGGGCCAGCCTATAGTTGCCTCGCGGAAGCTTGGTACCGGGGGGACGGCGTGCGCGCGGACCCTACCCGAGCCTTCGTCATGTCTGCAAAAGCCGTGGAATGCGGCTGGGTCTCACGCGAAAGAACGATTGCCGAAGCCTACGAATTCGGCATTGAGTCCGGCTGGCCGGTGAAACAAGACCTTCCCAGAGCAGCAACCTTTTGGGCAAGCTTGGCTAGCCGCAATGATCTCACCTCGCTTAGAAATTTCTTCCGTCTGTGTGGAAACCTGTCTTCAAGCCAAACCGGTGATGCTGAAAAATGGGCCGTCATTGATGCGGTACTCCCCCAAAATCGTCCTGATAGCCCTGCGCTTGGCGATGCAGGTGAAAATGTGCTGAGCATTTTCAAAGACCTCGACGCAATCGCAATGAAGCGGGACACAAAAGCCTTGAACCGCTTTTTCGAGTCATGCGAAAGCCTTTGGACCGAAGGAAAGAGCGAAACCATGTTACTCATCGCAAAAGCAATGGGCCTGGCCAGCCCCCATCGCCAGCTTCCCCGGCTCTGCAAGCGCGCCGAATGCCTTTGCCGATAAAAAGGCTCTATATGAGTCCGGCAGCGCGCATCTGTGCCGCCAAATCCACGGGAGAATTCTCCCTAGTGACCTCGCCCACCTCAACCCACCGGAACTGACCAACCTCCGAAGGGTCTGCCTTAATCTCGGGCTTCTTGTCCACTTCGTAGAGATAAACCATATCGTAATGCCAGTGCGCAGGCTCGCCCTTTGTAAGGCTGGCCGGGATAGGGTGTGCGTCAAGCACAAGCGGCACCGGCAAAACTATGTCATAGAGAGGCTTCGCCGCCGTAATTCCGGTTTCCTCACGCAGCTCCCTTGCGGCAGCCTGCCACGGCATCTCCCCCGGATCGACGTGCCCTCCGGATGAAAAAACCCATCGTTTAAGCTTCGCATGATAAACGCGCAAAATGGCATTCGACGCCCGATGCCAAACGATGGTGCTTCCCGTCAGATGCCCGGCCAGATTCTTTTTGCGATCCGCAAGTTCCTCATGCGCATCGAGAAACAACCGGAAAGCTGGAACCCCGTCCGCTTCTCCAAATTTGTCCGCATACGCTGAGATAACATCCCAAACGTACGTCCTGAAGGTCATCATATCCCCTCAATCGAAAGGAACATCCTGCTGCCGTGAGTACACCGAGGAATCCTTGAGTATCAAATCATCGCCATGCCGCCGTTGATATGCAGCGTCTGCCCGGTAATGTAGTGAGCCTCCTCGCTGGCAAGGAAAGCCACGCCATTGGCAACGTCCTGCGGCGACCCGATAGTACCCGTGGGAATGCTTGACAAAATCTTACCCCGCTGCTCGTCGTTGAGAGCGTCAGTCATGGCCGAAGCAATAAAGCCCGGCGCGATGCAGTTGACCGTGATGCCGCGCGAAGCGATCTCCTGAGCCATCGACTTGCTCATGGCGATAAGCCCGGCCTTCGAAGCGGAATAGTTCGCCTGTCCCGCGTTTCCGGTTACGCCGACAACGGAAGCAATGCTGACAATACGCCCCCAACGACGGCTCATCATGCCGCGCAAAGCAGCGCGAGAAAGCCTGAAAGCAGCCGACAAATTGACGTTAAGCACAAGATCCCACTCCTCGTCCTTCATCCGCATAGCCAACCCGTCGCGCGCCAACCCTGCGTTATTGATTAGAATATCCACCCCACCGCCAAGCAATCCTTCGGCTTCCTTGATGAGCGCCGCCGGTACGGCAGGATCGGACAAATTCCCCGACGTGACAAAAACGCGCTCACCCAGCTCTTCTTTAAGAGCGGTTAATAATTCAGCCTTCATATCGGAAAGGACAACCCGTGCCCCTTGCTCATGAAGCGTTTTAGCAATAGCGCGCCCCAATCCCCCCGAAGCGCCCGTAACCAGTGCATTTTTGCCAGAAAGAGAAAACATGCGCAGAACTCCTTTAATTTGCAACGACTTACCTCCAAGAAAGGCGAACTATAAGCGGGTTGCCTGTGATAGCCAAGCGATTTGAGGCCCCCCTTTTGCAGCAGCGAAGAATCATCCCTGCACTGCAAAAAAGAATGAAGTCTCCCCCCTCGCACGAGTAAAGAATTTCTTAGGATGCCGAACAGCGAAAGCACCTCCCCGCGTTTTTCGTTACGTCTCGGTAAAATCAACGAAAAGTTAAATGGTTAACCCGATAATTCCCACGTTTTTGGGGATGATCAGATTGGCAAGCTACAGCACCTCAGTCATGAAAGGCATCCGCGGTCTTGGCGCAGCAAGTGCTTTTGCCGCAATGCCGACTCTTGCCTTTGCGCAGTCCTCCGCCGCATCCCCCTTCGAAACGATGTCGGCTCTTTTTTTCGGCCTGTTGATCGGCGCCATTATGTCGGCCGCCGCCTACCTGTTTTTCATCTGGGTCGTGATGCGGGATCGCGGACAGGTGTTCCTGATGACGTTCCTGCTATGCCTCTGCGTCAACATTCTGACGTCAAACGATCCGCTGATGGCGCAAATAGGCATAGACGAACCCACGGCAAAGGAATTTCTCTCAAACCTCAGCCTGACGGCCTCATGGATTTTTGCGCTCTTTTTCACGTTCTATTTTCTCGAACTCGACATTAACAGCCCCGGCTTTAAAACCCCCTTCTTGTTCATCGGCCTCTTTCTTTTGTTCGTCCTCTTCTACTCGCTCGTCGACCGCGCATTGAGCTACTACCTGTTGTCGTCGATCGGCACTGTGGTGGTTGTCGCAATCCTTCTCGCCGGAATAGCAGGCATCCGGAACGACACCAGCGGAAGCATGGTGCACATCATTGCCTTTATCTGCTTCCTCGTGGGCATTCTGGCTGAACCCGCCTACGTGCTTGGCTTCATTGAGACGAGATCCTCGGTAAAAACCGTTATATCGCTGTCTTTTGCGCTTTCGGCACTGATGTTCTCCATCGTCGTCGCAAGTCAGTTCGCGGCGCGCCAGGACGAAAAAGAAAAAGCATTGGAAGTAAGCAACGAACGTTTCGCCCTCGCCACGCGCGGCGCAAACGAAGGCCTTTTCGACTGGAACCTTGTGACAGGGGAAATCTTCTTTTCCGACCAGTTCAGAAAAATTGTCGGCTACCGCCTCGTCAACGGCGCCGAAGGACTGAAAACATGGATCAGAATGATTCAGGCCCCTTACCGCCGCAATCTAACCGATACGGTTCGCCGCTTCCGCCGTAATGCCTCCGCAATAACCTTGACCGTTGAATACCTCATCCGGCGCCCGAACGGCGACCAAAGATGGCTGCACTCGAAGGCGGTGGCTGTGCGCGACAAAACGCACAAAATCGTGCGCATGGTTGGGTCAACGAGCGATATTACCGAACGCAAGAAGAGCGAATTCGCCCTGCTGGCGAGCGAAGCGCGTTTCCGCAGCATTATCGAAGCGCACCCGGTCCCGGTCCTTATCGTCTCGCTCCAATCGGGAGACCTTCTGTATGCAGCCCCCGGTTCCGAGCAGTTGCTTCGAATGAAAAGAGAAGACATCGAAAAAACCTCGCTAGACCGCTTTATGCCCGATCCTGCGGCCCGGGGAAAAGTCATGGAGCTTATTAGCTCCGGCGACCCCGTGGATAGCCTCGAGACTCAAATGATCAGGGGCGACGGCGAAGAAATACCGGCAGCGCTCTCGGCAAGGCATATCACTTATCAACAAGAAAACGCGATGGTCATGGGCATCTATGACCTGACCGAAAGTAAAAAGGCCGAAGCCCAAATCGCCCAACAACAGGAAGCCCTGCAACAAAGCGAAAAAATGGCTGCCTTGGGCGGGCTCCTCGCAGGCGTGGCCCACGAATTGAACAACCCGCTTTCGGTGGTCGTGGGGCAATCCACACTTCTGATGGAAGGCGCGCCGGAAACCAAAGTGGCAACGCGCGCGGAAAAAATCTTCAAAGCCGCCGACAGATGTTCGCGCATTGTCAAAAGCTTCCTCGCGCTAGCGCGACGCAAGCCTCCCGAACGAAAGATGGTCAATCTGAACCAGATCGTACGCGGTTCGCTCGAACTTTTGGGCTATCAGTTCAGAACGGGCGAAATAACGATCCAACCGAACCTCGATATGGCGCTGAGCGAAGCCATTGGAGACAGCGACCAACTCACGCAAGTCGTCACGAACCTCGTCCTCAACGCGACTCAGGCCTTGGAGGGCTGGAAAGGCGCGCGCCGCATCACCGTCTCGACAAGCCAAACCGACACCCACATCGCCCTCGTTGTGGCCGATACCGGCCCCGGCATTCCGCACGAGATACGCACGCGCGTTTTCGAACCTTTCTACACAACCAAAAGCGGCAAAGGCGGAACAGGCGTAGGCCTCTCGCTCTGCCTCAATATCGTCTCTGCGCACGGAGGTGAAATTATCATCTCCGACACCGAAGGCGGAGGCGCGACTTTCACCATCAGGCTTCCCAAAGCGGGAAAAGCGGGCACGGAGGCAGAGAATGCAGCCGGAGAAGGCAGCGTAGAGACTTCAATCCTCAAGGTGTTGCTTGTGGACGATGAGGTCGAACTTGCGCAGACCCTCGCCGATTTGCTTGAACCCCTGGGCCATCAGGTTGACATTGCGGCAAACGGAGAGATAGCGATGGAGAAGCTCCGCAAAAACGCGTTCGACCTCATCATCAGCGACTTGAGAATGCCGGTTATGGACGGCCCCGGACTGTACGCAGCCATAGAACACGAGTTGCCAATCTATAAGAACAGGATTATTTATGTGACAGGAGATACACTTTCAACTCACGTTCAGGAGTTCCTGGGCGCCCACGTCTTTCCTGTCGTCGAAAAGCCCTACCGCCTCAAGGATATTCGTCGCAGCATGGGTGAGCTATTGGAGAAAATAAAGAATCAGGGGACGGCGGGGTAAACGATGCGGCTTTTAATAATCGACGATGAAGAAGACATTTGCGATCTGATTGCTGAGATCGGAGAACGCAATGGCTTTGAGCCTCAATGTGTCACGAATACCGAAAACGTCCTCAAAGCGCTCGCCGACTTCCCTCCCGATGTCATCATGATGGATCTGATGATGCCCGGCATGGATGGCGTGGAGCTTCTGCGTACCCTGTCCGAAAAAGCCAAGAACGCGCAGTTGTGCCTCGTAAGCGGAAGCGATTCCCGTGTTTTAAACGGAGCGCGCCGCTTGGGCAGCGCCCACGGCCTAAACGTCGTCGCTGCGCTGGAAAAGCCCTTGAGCATCCAAACGCTCGACGAGTTTTTCAAATCCGTCGCAAAAATCATCAAACTTCCTGAAGATGGCGAAGACAGAGGCATGGCGCTGGCGAACGGAGAGTTTTCGCTTTACTACCAACCCGTCGTCGACCTGAAAACTCGGGATATCAAAGGGTTCGAAGCGCTGGTGCGCTGGAACCACCCCGGCAAAGGCATCCTGATGCCCGATGCCTTCATAAGGCAGATGTCAAACGAAGGCCTGATGAACAACCTGACGGATTTCGTCATTAAGGCGTCAATCAAGCAAGCAGCCTCCCTCTACCATAGTGGAGAGCGTTTGACGATGGCGATGAACGTGACAGCGTCAACGCTGCTCGATCTTACCCTGCCCGATCAAATCTCCGATATCTGCAAACAGAACAAGCTTCCCCCCGAAATGCTGAATCTCGAAGTCACCGAGTCCGAAGCAATGCGGGATGTGACACGGACTATGGATGTCCTTTTGCGCCTCCGCCTCAGGAATATCGGCGTGTCGATCGACGACTTCGGCACAGGCCACTCGTCCTTAAGCGAACTCCAGCGAATGCCGTTCAGCGAGTTGAAAATTGACAAAAGCTTCGTAACCGATGCGCCGACCAATAACGATGGCGCGGTCATAGCCAAATCGATCATCGATCTGGCGCACAATATTGGCCTTAAGGTTATCGCCGAAGGAATCGAAGACCAGCGCGCATGGGACCTTCTGCGCGACAAAGGCTGCGACTATGCTCAAGGCTACCTTATAGGCCACCCCGTTCCCGCATCGGATCTCCCGACTTGGATGTCCGACTGGCGAAAACCGAAAGCTTAGCAGTCTTCCGGCCTCTCTTCTGCTCAAAAAAAACCGGCTCCAAAAGGAGCCGGTTCATTGCGCTCGCGTTGCGATTACTGAATCGCCAACACCTGATAAAAGAAGTAATCGGTCGATGGTCCATTTGCCGCATCAACTGTCACGCTCGTATTCCTCACACATCCGGTCGCAATTCCCTGCAGGGAAGGAGTGCTTGTGGTTGTCGACGTTCCATCAGACAACCCCCAAGTAGCAGTGGCCGCAGGCCAAGTGCCGCTCGCCACGTTTGATGTAAAGTCGCCAAAAGTCCCAGACGGAACGCCCGCTGTTCCCATCACCCTATTGTTTACCTCGGCGCAAACACCAAGCTTCACCGGCAGAACTGCCATAACGACATCGTTGCCGGTCCCAAACCCCACCACGTCGCCTTTAACAAAATACCACGAGTCGACTCTCGGATCGTTAGCCATCCCCGGAGACGGCTGGGCAATACCGCCGCCCGTCGGCGAAAAAAGCCCGGTGTTCACGCCGGTCGCGCTAAAGTCCGTGTTCACCTCGTTCGGCGCAACGCCGTTTTCCATCACAATTTGATCCATGCCGAGCTTCAGATTCTCGCCAATCTGAATAAGAGCCGATGATTTCGTCTTGTTGCTCTCAGCCGTCGTGCTGTTCATAAACGTCCCGCTACCCGCAGCGATGGCGGCCGCAAGAATCCCGAGAATTGCGATGATGAACAGGATAGGACCAATTGCGATCCCGGCATCCCGGCTAAATCTTTTTTCATCTACATGCATGACACCGCTCCTCCAAACTCGTTGCACAACCCCTCATCCGCATGCAAAAGCAACGCCAACCGCCGCAAAACGATATGAGATAATGCTAACGAAAAACATGAATGCAACGACTCTGACTATACAACATCTCCCCGTATCAAAGTCAAGCAAGCGTCACTTTTTCTTTTGTTGATTCGGCATCGACAAAACTATCTTTTGTCCTGTCAAAACTGCATTCATCAACTGCTGCCCGGGACACAAGCCTGTGCAAAAATCGCGGATCGTCCAGCGGTACTGAGGGGCCATCGTATCGAGGTAGCTGATCGCCGTGATCCATTGATGAAACTGGTTGCCGTCTCCGGAACGTATTTCGATCTGCCCCACCTTGGAGGTAATCTTGACTTCAGGGAATTGCCTCTGTAGGCGTTCCGCAAGCACCTCAATTTCACGCGCTGTTGGCAACGCAGTAGAAATGGTGGGAAGCACCGGATCGACAGCCATAGCGGTCGCAGCCTCTTTCTTGTAAGCCACCGCTCCGCGGACGGCGACAAGTGCAAGAACCATGGTTATAAAAGCAGCAAGCCAGCACGTCGAAACGATAACCGACGTCGATTTATCGAGAGAGCTGACCGCCCTCGCGATTTTAACAGGCGAAAACGCGCGAATCAGCAACTTGACATCGAAACTCATCGTTTTTTCCCTTTAGCTTCGAATTCAATTTGGGCGTCATTGGCGATAATCGATCCCTTGTCGTTGGTCTCAAGACTCTTGCCCCCCATCGCGGAAATGCGGTCGCCCGTAGCACTGGGCGGAACGATGGCCTTCCACCGGGTCTTGTTGCCGCTGATATCGTAAAAAGTCAGGAAGCCGTTCAATGACAGCAACCCCTCGTTGACGGTCAAGAACTTCTCGATCTGCTCGCGGGCCGGGCTTGACCGTACGTTCTCGGCATCCTTAAGAAGTTTCATCGTCTTCAACTTGGTGCGTTCTTGGGCATCCGTAAGATCGTGCCGGGCGGAAACCATCGCCATGCTGGCGAGAAGCCAAACCGCGAAAGAAACGCCGACAATCGTTAATGACACCAGAACGGAAACGGTTGAGAGAATTCGCCGTACTCGGTCCTCGAAAAGAGAAACGGAATACCAAGGCACCGGAGTCATCTGCCCGATACGGAAGAGATCGATGTTGACGATATCGACTGGACTACTCTTGTTTCCGTACTCGCGCGCCATGCGCTCGGCCTTGGCTTTAATGACCGCCGCAGTTCCGCGAAATACATGAAGCTCGTCCGTTGCGACGACCATCAGGATCGCAAGTTCCTCGCCAAAGTAAGTATAGCATTTTGGCAAGCTGGAAAGGTCTTTCGATGTCGGCAATAAAGCCGCGAGCGGGCACCACGAATTTGTATAGGACGCAAGGTCGGATGACTTAACCGCCAAATACCAGATGTAGCTGCCGCTCGCCTGCCAGACAACCCGCACCCTTTCACTGTCGCAGGCTTCCACAGCGGCATTCCAAACAATGGCTTCTTCCTGTCCCGGAACGCGGGGGCAAACACCGCCGATGAGATCCGGTGGGAAAAAATAGTCCTCAACATCGCCTACATGCCCGATAAGGGACGCCATCAGCGACGTGGACGACTCGGACGCCGACTCGGATTCCTTCGAAGAGGAAGCGCCGCGCAGATCTTTCTGCCCGGCCATTTCCCGCCTCAGCGCCGAACCTGCCTCTCGTATGTGATCGCCAAAACCCATTTTGTCCTTCCGAAAAAGAGATACTAGTACCTTTTTCTTTCAGGCCCAGCCCAAATCGACTAAGAGCGCAACCCCTTAAGACTGTCGAGGAAGCTCTGATTCTGAACCGTAAGCAAGTAAACCATTGTCAAAATGGTAGCCCCCGCCAACACCATCATAATAATGATACCCGAAATGGCGAGTCGGCGTTGATCCGCCTTTGCCATGAGTCCGCGCTCCTCCGAAATGGCCGAATAGACCTCCGCCAATTGCTCAACCGATTGAATGGTCATGATCTGGTCGCGCTCGCCTTTCGCTAACGGCCATCGCGCCAGCGCATGAGAAGGATCGACGCCCGCCATAACTCTTGCCTTGCCCTCCCTCCAGTAGAGGCGGCACGAAGGCTCGCTAACGCTTTCTATGATGATGTCGAGAGCCTCGGCCAACGGGACCTTTCCCCCAAGAAGCCGCTGCATAAGCTTGCAGCTTTCCTTCATGCTTGCGTTACGCAAATAGGCCGACATGATCGGCATCTTCATAAGCATTTTCGAGGTAAAATGGTCTGGCTTTTGCCTGTTAAACCAGTACAGCATCACAAACCCGGTGATGCCGATGATAAGCCCTGTAATCACGATTAAAAGCGTCATGTTGACGCAAGACGCGGTGTGTATCGCCTTCTCGAACTTCGCAATAGCATCCGGATCGGTCGCCTTGGTCCCCTGAGCCTTCAAATAGGGAATAAAACCGAACTGCGCGCCCCAAACCGTACCGACGATGTTGATAATGTCGAACGAAAGCCAGCTAAGCGCCGTCACGACAACTTTCGTCTGCTTGGTTTTTTCTTCGGTATGTTCGATGGCGTGCTGAATGACGCCTTTGAGATCCCCGGCGCGCTCCCCCGCCGTAATAATGGCCATGGTTGCCGCATCAAAAAGGCGCAACGCCCGAAGCGCCTCCGAAAACGATCCGCCGCCCTTCAAAACGGTGCGCGTCGGAAGAAACGCAAGGCGTCGCTTTGAGTCAGCCTCGCCCTCGATGATATTGAGCAGCGCCGTACCCGCCGATGCCGTAGCCCCCTGAAATCTCAACGCGCGCAAAAGCTGAAGCTGCCAGGCGCGCGAACGCACATCCGCCCATTCGAAAAGCGCAGCCTTCTGCTCGCGAATCTCGACCGGATAGCACCCGTTCGTTCGAAGATGCCGCCGCACGGCACGATCATCCGGCAGATAGAAGTCGTCCTCCATAATGCTGACGTATCCGTGACGCATCTGAGCGTATTTGGCGTGATAAAGCTTCATATCCTATTCCGTGTCGATGCCACTTCCTCGATAAGCATGGCCGCCCCCATGTTCGCATCAATGGCATTACGCTTGATAAGATCGACAATCGACTGGCGTCGCGGAATGTAAATCGTCCCCGGCACGTCGACCACGGAAGACGACACGTTCGATACCATCATTTCCGTAATGGCGCGGCGGCTGGCCTGATCCTCCGGCGGAAACATCGCTTCCAGCGCGAGCGTTCGCCCAAGAAACCCGCTGTTTCCGCAAAGATCGCACCCCTCCCGGTCCGCAAGCGCCAAGTTCGCATCAGGAGCGACCCCGATTTCGGCGCATCTTTCGGCGGACCCAAAAACTTCCAGAGCCAATTTCGTTTTATGGCAAGCCGGGCAAACGGTTTTCACAAGCCTCTGCGACAGGCTGGCGACCAACGCGTGCCCGAGAATGTACAGGCCGCTCGTGCGGTATGCCGAAGTCAAAAATCCGTCGATACGATCGATGGTGTGCAACGCGTCCACAGAGTGGACCGTCGTGATGACGATGTGGCCGGACTCGGTTGCGCGCAAGGCCGCTTCGACCGTATCGCCGTCGCGCATTTCGCCAACGATGATCACGTCCGGGTCGTGCCGCATAAGGGCGCGAATGATATCCGCAATGGAGTTTGTCGAGTTATCGGTAACCGAGGTCTGATCGACCAAAGGCATATCATATTCCACAGGCGCCTCGACCGAATAAACGGCGCGGGACGCGCGGTCGATATCCTGAATAATCCCATAGAGCGTCGTCGATTTACCCGATCCCGTCGGCCCGCTCACCACAATAAGCCCGCCGTCCTTCGTATGCCCGTGAATGGCTTTTCGAATGCGCTCGGCCACGACAGGAGAATGAAGGAACAGCTCATCAAACGATCTCAGGTTTTCACGGTCGAGCAAACGAAGCGTAAGCTTTTCGCCCGAAGGCGCAACCGGCAATGCGGCGACACGAACGTCGATGAGGCGCGTCTGCCACTCGAACCCGAGACGCCCGTCTTGCGGATGTTGCCGATCCGCAGCGTCCATCTTGGCGTCGGTCTTGATGCGCGTCACAAGCGGCGCCATCACCCGGTGCGGAACAAGATGCTTGTAAACAAGATCGCCGTCGACGCGGTACCGGATCCAGCACCGCGCATCGTCTTCCTGCAAAGTGAGGTGAATGTCCGAAGCGCGGGACTGAAGCGCTTCCGAAAGAATGTCATGAACGGCCTGTTCGACCATCATCGCGTCGTCCGGATCGCGCGAAAGAGCGGCTAAAACGCGCAACAACCGATCCCCGGCAAGTTCGCTCTGCTCGCGCATCAGGCGCGTTAGCTCCGCGCGGTCCCACGGCTCGATGTCGACGTTTTTCACCTTCCTGTTGGCGCGCCCAAGCGCCTGCGTAATCCGCAAGAGATCGGCATCATCAAGCCTGTCTCCGACAGCGATGCGAAGAACGCCTTGCCGAAGCTCAAGAAGGCAAAGCCCCATCGCCGTTTGCTGGGCGGAAGGCACATACAGGCGCAGCGCCTGCATGGTCATGTCTTCATCGGCCTCGTCCTTGCTGTCTCCTTCGCGCTTCCCGGCCGAAAAGCCGTTACGGTGAAGGATCTCCTCAATGGACATCAAATGCCCATTCGCTCGGCGCATGGTTTGCTCTGCCAAAGCCAATTCGTAATGCTTCGGCTTGATATCGAGCGCTTCGGCACGCTCGCGCTGAGCGTCGGCTGAAGACAGTTCGCTCATTTATTACTGCCTTCTTTTGGAGCGGACTTCGCGGGAGCAGGAGCCGCTTGCTTCGACTGCTGCTCGACCGCCATGGAGACAAGCGACGAAGCGGCCTTAAGCGGCAACGTCACCTGCTTGGCTCCGAACTTGACATCGGCAGCGCTTGCATAAACGGTCATTAGCTTCGCAAACCCAACTGTAGTGTCAAATTCATCCCCCTGCTTCACAACTAAGGTCTGCCCGTTAGGAAGCAGAAAGACCGCTCGCGTCCCAACAGTGCCTATAAGTGTAATCTCCGGGTCGGTAGATCTTGGTTGGGAAGCCGACCCGGATTGTGCAGACCGTCCTTCCGAAAGCGCCTTCTCCGAGACAGGATCGATCTTCCTCTGAACTTCTTTTTCAAGCTCCTTCGCCGACATCGGAAGCGGCAAAGCCCCTTTCGGCAGAGCCATCCTCGTCCCGTCCCCGCCTTTTGCGACCCCGCGAATGGGAATAACGGTAAATCCCAGCTTGCCGCTGTGTCGGATGATCAGGTCCGTAGAAATGGGCGAACCATCCCTCGGCTCCCACAACAAGGTCACGGGGCAGGAAGCTCCCGGCTGCAATTCCAAATTCACCGCGCAGCCCTGCTCCAGCCTTTCCAGACCGTTGTCCGCCGCGATGACATCGATGGCATGAACCGAAATGGCATCCGGGCTGTCGTTGATCATCAGCGCGGACCGCACCACCTTCCCCGAACCGATATCGACATTTCCAAAATCGACCGGCTTGACCTCCTTGGAACTCATCGAAAGCCCGGTGCTTTTTTCTGCTGATCCGCTCCCGGTACGCCCGAACAATCGCGCACGGGTGATGCGTCCGGCGCCGCTGTGGGTCATCAAAAGCTCGACGCTCCAAGTCCCTTGTCCCATCGGCGTAATCGAGACTTCGACGCTGCATCGGCTGGAAGGCGCGATAGTCCCTTGTTTCTCGCAATCGTTCGCGATCTGATCTGCGGAAACCGAGGAGTCGCTTCCAAGCGCGATCTTTTCAATCTTGATGGGAGAGCTTGTTTGGTTGACGAAAAACACTGTCTGGCGCTTGGCGAGATTAAGCTGGGTCTCGCCGACGTCGATATCGGCCTTAGGCTCAACTTTGATCGCCTCGTCCCCCGCGCCCATCGATGGAGAGTTTGGACTTAAAAAGGCCGCTTGGCGCGCACCCGCTTGCAATGGAGCGATCGCCCCCGCGATCCCAAGGAAAAAAGCGAAGCGAAGGAGAGCTGACCTAGTCATTAGTCTCCACCGGCTGCTGGTTTCAGTAGCTTGTCAAACGCATGAGAGAAGCCGTCCATGTTATCGTCATCGGATATGCTTTCCGAAGGCGTTTTTTCCAAAGGAGCGGTATCCACCGGCGGTCGCAACGTCTCCGACATTGGCATAACAACAGGCTCGGACTGGGGCTTTGCCGGAAACACATTCTTGGCCTGAAAGGAAATAGGCTCAGGCTCCTGATCGTTGTCCCTGATCCTGACCGGCGTCACGGTCCCTTTGTTCCTTGAGGTCAAAGGCCTCGATCCGTCTTTATCGACAATAATGGGCGTTGGCATCCCCGCAGCCTTCTTCTTAACAGGCTCGCCTTCCTTATCGGAAAAGAGAACGATGGAAGGCTTCACGATCATGACGAGTTCGCGGTTCGAACGATTTTCGTCCCCATACAAAGGAAGCGCCGATGTGCTCCCCGTAGGTACGCCCTGGGTCGTGGAATTGTCGCTCGACGTCACGTATCCCGCGAGAACAAGGCTGTCGCCGGGACGAACGCGCAAAACGGTGTTCATCTTTTCGTCGGCGGTGGTCGGCAGATTAATCGTGCCGCCTCCGCTCGCGGTGGTGCCGATATCGACAAGGCTCCTGATCGAAAGATCAAGGTTGGCAAACACCACGCCGTTCTCATAGCTGCCGGCGATGGTAATAGCCAATCCCGTTTCGATGCTATCGGTGCTGACGGTATTCGTACTCGAGTTCGTTGCCGAAGTCCCCGCGTTGCCGCTCACGTTGGAGGAAATATTCGTGCCGACCTGAGAAATATAACGCTGAGTACCTCCAACCTTTAGCGAAGCGGTGGACCCCGAAACGAAAGTAAGCTGCGGATTGCTGATGGTCTGCACGCGTCCCTTTGTCGCGATGAACGACGCGATGGCGTTAGCGGAAATGACGCCCGAAGTT
>CAZLIG010000020.1:9544-18239 GCA_964559415.1 uncultured Rhodospirillaceae bacterium | reverse complement strand
CCTCTCCGCCACGAAGTGGGGGAGAGGGCGGGCCCCAATCGCAAAGCGATTGGGAGGGTGAGGTGGTCTTCTGTGCGGTAAGCCCTCTTAACTCCGTACGCACGCCCACCCCCGTGCCCCATCAACCCACTTGTCAAACCTGTCCCAAGCCTGTCTATTAGAAGGCAAAACAACGGTATGCACTGTCGCGAAAAAATTCTCCCCTCCACCGCCGTGCGGGGGAGGGGCAGGGGGCGGGGGAACGGTTGCTTTAAAAACCTCCACCCCGATCTGTAACGAGTGCATCTCCGTCGGTAACCGCCCAAGGAACGCTATGTCAGCTCTAGCCCAATGCCTCGACTCCTTCACCCAGCGCCGCATCCTCTGCATCGGCGACCTGATGCTCGACCGTTATATCTATGGTCAGGTGGAACGCATCTCGCCCGAAGCCCCAATCCCCGTCCTCCACGTCCTGCGCGAAACCGCCACCTTGGGCGGGGCAGGGAACGTCGTTCGCAACCTCGCCGCACTCGGCGGCGCAGTTGATTTCATCGGGGTCGTAGGCAATGACGAAGCCGCTGCCGATCTCGAAAGAGAATTTTCGACGCTCACCAGCGTCACCGCCCGCCTCCTCCGCGACACCTCGCGCCCCACAACTCAAAAAACGCGCTACGTCGCCGGAAGCCAGCAGCTTCTCCGGGCAGACCGCGAACACGCAAAGCCCATCGCCGACGAAATCGAAAAGCAAATCGTAGACCTTCTTCCGACTGCCATAGCCAACGCCGATGCCGTCATCCTTTCCGACTACGTCAAAGGCGTCCTGACCCCCATCGTCATTTCCGAAGCCATCAAGCTCGCCCGCAAAGCCGGAAAACCCATCATCGTCGATCCCAAGGGCCGCAACTTTGGCCGCTATCGCGGAGCCTCATGGCTCACCCCCAACCGCAAGGAACTCGCCGACGCCACCGGCATAACCATCGGCAGCGTCGAGAACGCCGACAAAGCGGCGCATGGATTAATCGGCGACTTCGACATCGGCGCGGTCCTGTGCAAGCTCGGAGCCGAAGGCGTCTGCCTCGTCCGCAAAGACAACAAAACCGAACACTACCAAACAAAAGCGCGCGAGGTGTTCGACGTATCCGGGGCAGGGGACACCGTCATCGCCACCCTGACCTTGGCCCTAAGCAGCGGCTCCACTCCCTCCGAAGCTGCAGAACTCGCGAACATCGCCGGGTCCGTCGTAGTCGGCAAAATCGGCACCGCCTCCGTCACTCGGGATGAAATCGCCAAGGAACTGATGCACGGCGAAACCCAACGCGCCGAAGATAAAGTCGTAAGCTGGGACGCCATCAAAGACATCGCAGAACGTTGGCGCAAGCAGGGCCTCAAGGTCGGCTTCACGAACGGCTGCTTCGACCTCCTCCACCCCGGCCACATCTCGCTGCTCCGCCAAGCGAAAGCCGCCTGCGACAAACTCATCATCGGCCTCAACAGCGACGCCTCGGTGCAACGCCTGAAGGGCCCCACGCGCCCGGTCCAATCCGAAACCGCCAGAGGCACCGTCCTCGCCTCCCTGGCCGACATCGCCAACGTCGTCATCTTCGACCAAGACACCCCCTTGGAACTCATCAAGGTCATCCGCCCCGATGTCCTAGTAAAAGGTGCCGACTACACAATCGACAAAGTAGTAGGCGCCCCCGAAGTCCAAAGCTGGGGCGGAAAAGTAGTCCTCGCCACCCTGGTCGAAGGCCAAAGCACCACCAAAACCATCGCCAAAATGAAAACCTAACGGCCACCGCACCAATAGCCTTCCTCACACGCCGTGGCCACTTCCCGCCACCCCGTCATTCCACGCGCAACTCCGCCCCCTCCGCCATTCCATGCGTGCAACACCGCTCCCCCACCGTCATTCCGGGGCGCGCCAACGGCGCGAACCCGGAATCCAGTTTTGTTTCTCGAAACGCCGCCCCTCCCTCTCAGGCACGCATTAAGGAGCCAAGCCCGCCCTTCAGAGGCTAGTTGTATAAACTCCGGACGAGCCACATTATTTAAGGAGGAGTGATTTAAAGCCCAAAACCAAATAGATTTCCTAAGGCTCTTCTTTCTCCGGCGGCGCAGGCGTGAGAATGACTATCTCGTTCGGTTTGGAGTAATTGAGCGACCTCCGCGCTTCTTCCTCCAAAAGATCGGGATCGACCTTTTCGGGCCGCATCATCTTGACCTTGCGCTCCAGAGCTTGGCGCTCCTGACGCAGGCGCGAAAGTTTCTCGCGCTTGAGAAAAGTCTCATTTTGCAATTTAACCTGCGCAACCCAGCCGCGCTCACCCTCGATTGTATGATACAAAAAGTACCCCACAATGCACGCGCCTGCGATAGACGCGATCATCTGCCATGTGCGCTGAGGCGTCATGGCTTATTCTTCGATAAGCACCGAGCTTCCGCCAAACCGCGCGGCCCGGCCCAACTGTTCTTCAATGCGGATCAACTGGTTATACTTCGCCAGCCTGTCCGAGCGCGACAGCGACCCCGTCTTGATTTGTCCGCAGTTCGTCGCCACTGCCAGATCGGCAATCGTCGAATCCTCGGTCTCGCCCGACCGATGCGACATCACGGCCCGATATCCCGCCTTGTGCGCCATCTCCACCGCCTCAAGCGTCTCGCTCAGCGTCCCGATCTGATTGACCTTGATCAGCACGGCATTCGCCAACCCGCGATCAATCCCATCCGAAATACGAACCGGATTGGTCACAAACAAATCGTCGCCAACCAATTGAATCTTATCGCCAAGCGCTTCGGTCAACATCTCCCATCCCTCGAAGTCGTCCTCAGCCATTCCGTCTTCAATCGAGAAAATCGGAAACCGCGCCACGAGATCGGAATAATACCGAACCATCTGCTCGGCATTAAACACCTTGCGTTCCCCCGCCAGTTGATACCGGCCTTCCTTGTAGAACTCGGTCGAAGCGGCATCGAGCGCAATCATAATGTCTTCGCCCGGCGCATAACCTGCCTTTTCGCAAGCGCGCATAATAAGCGAAAGCGCCTCATCGGTCGAAGCGAGGTTCGGTGCAAACCCGCCTTCATCGCCCACATTTGTATTGTGATTGACTTCCTTAAGAAGCTTCTTGAGCGAATGGAAAACTTCAGCTCCCATCCGAATGGCGTCCGAGCACGTCTCGGCCCCAACCGGCGCAATCATAAATTCTTGAATATCAATTGGATTGTCCGCATGAGCGCCGCCGTTGATGATATTCATCATCGGCACCGGCAACAAAGAAGCCGCCGCCCCGCCAACATAGCGATACAGAGGCAAATTGGACTCCTGCGCCGCCGCCTTCGCCACCGCAAGGCTCACGCCGAGCATCGCATTCGCACCAAGTCGCGCCTTGTTGGGCGTTCCATCGAGTTCGATCAAAGTGGCATCAATGGATTGCTGCTCTTCGGCGCACATCCCGACAACCGCGTCCGAAATCTCCTCATTCACGGCCTCGACTGCGCGAAGCACGCCCTTGCCGCCATACCGCGAGTTGTCTACATCGCGAAGCTCAATGGCTTCGTGAGCGCCGGTAGAAGCGCCCGAAGGCACGGCAGCGCGGCCAAAAGCCCCGCTTTCAAGGACGACATCGACTTCAACGGTAGGATTGCCTCGGCTGTCAAGAATTTCACGGCCGTGCAATGCAGCAATATTGGACATGGTGCCTCCGGGACTAAAAATGAGGCTGTAGAACAACACAGGTCGAGCCGGAACTCAAGCCGAATGAGCAACCCGTAACAAGGAGAATAACCAAGTGTAATCGCACTTCACGAGTTTGGACGCCAAGAAACCCGTGGGGGCTACCCAATCGCAGGGCCGCCTTGTTCCCCGGTTCGTATGCGGACGCATTCTTCGAGGGGCAGAATGAAAATTTTTCCATCGCCGGAGTCTCCCGACTTTGCGCCCTTGAGGATGGCATCAACGCAAGGCTTTACGAAAGAGTCGTTAACGGCGATTTCAAGCCTGATCTTGCGGAGAAAGTTTCCCATCTCCTTTGTGCCGCGATAAATCTCGGTCACGCCTTTTTGCCGCCCGTGCCCCAGCACCTCGCTGACGGTCATGAGATTCACCTCGGCTTTATACAACTCGTCGCGCACCGCATCGAGCCTTGAGGGTTGTATGACCGCAATAATCATCTTCATTAGGCATCTCCCTGTGAGAATTTTGCGTCGAGTTCCGAATTACTCCAGCATCGTGTAGGCGCTCTCGTGATGTTGCGTAAGATCGAGGCCGATATCCTCCTCCTTGCAACTCACCCTCATGCCCATGACCATGTCGATCACTTTGTAAAGAACGGCGCTGACAATGCCAGAGTAGAGAATGGTCACTCCAACAGCCTCAGCCTGAACCAACAACTGGCCGGGGTTCCCGAAGAACAATCCGTCGCTTCCGGCGGCGTTGACCGCTTTGGTCGCAAACAGCCCCGTCGCCAAAGCGCCCCAAATTCCGCCGATGCAGTGGACCCCAAAGGCGTCGAGCGCGTCGTCGTATCCGAGCTTGGGCTTGATGACTGCCGCCGCGAGGTAGCAGAAGACGCTAACCAGAAGGCCTATTACAAGCGCTCCGCCGACATCGACAAATCCTGCTGCAGGCGTGATCGCCACAAGGCCCGCGACCGCGCCCGAGCAAAGACCGAACATTGTGGGCTTGCCAACGCGGACCCACTCGATCATGGCCCAGCTCAATCCGGCTGCGGCCGCCGCCGTGTTCGTAACGACAAAGGCGTTTACCGCAAGCCCGTTGGCGCCTAACGCCGAACCCGCGTTAAAGCCAAACCATCCGAACCAAAGCAGCGCCGTTCCGAGGGCGACAAAAGGAACGTTATGAGGCCGGGGCAGTCGCGAGGCGGCAACCTTCCTCGGCTTGATCATCAAAGCGGTGACAAGAGCCGCAATTCCTGCGTTGATGTGGACGACGGTTCCGCCCGCGAAGTCCAAAGCGCCTTGCTCGCGAAGGAAGCCGCCCAGACCCCATACCCAATGGCAAACCGGCGCATAGACAAACGTCAGCCATGCCAGCATAAACACGACGAACGAAGAGAACTTCATCCTTTCCGCGAACGCGCCGAGGATCAGGGCAGGCGTGATGACGGCGAACATTGCCTGATAAATCATGAATGCCTGATGCGGAATGGTGGCCGAGTAGTCGGCATAAGGCTCTTGTCCGACGCCTTTCAGGAGCAACCATTCAAACCCGCCCCAAAAACCTTTGCCGGGCGCGAACGAGAGGCTGTATCCATAAATGACCCAAACCACGCTCACGAGGCAGATGAGGAAGAAGCACTGCATAAGAATGCTGAGGACGTTCTTTCGCCGAACCATGCCGCCATAAAAGAACGCAAGCCCCGGAGTCATGAGCATGACCAGGGCTGTAGAAATAAGAACCCATGCTGTATCGCCACTATTCATAAGTCACCCCATGCAGGAACGGTTTAAAAAGAAGATCGACAGGCGAGGCAAAGGAAGAAGGCGCGCTGAGAGAATAAAGGCCGAAAAAGGATAGCTCTGCGGACATACTTTGCTGCGCTGCAATTAAGAAAGGAGTCGAGCCGGGACAACTGAACGTCGCACAAGGTTAAGAAGTCACGGCTCACGAATAGATGTACATCCGAGTCGCGGGTTTGTCATTCAGAAATTCTCGCAAACCGGTGGTGTTGTTCTGAAAATTCCTGCAATTCAAAGATACTTTAACGCGATGCGAGGGGCTAACATTGTTTAATATCAACAAGATGATTGTAGTGTTGCGCCGTTGCAACATTCTCATAGATTGAGAAGTCTTTTGAAAAACTCACGCAGACCGGATATTGCTCCTCTGTCTGAAGAAGCTGCCTCCGCGTGTACCGGAATGGTGAAATGTACCGTCGTTCCCTCGTCGAGATCGGACGTAATCCATATCCTTCCGCCAAGCCTTTCGACGATCTTTTTGCAGGACGTGAGGCCGATCCCTTGCCCCTCGTGCCTGTGTTCGGGGTTCAAGCGCTTGAAGGGCTCGAAAACAGACTTGATATCCTTCCTCGCAATGCCGATCCCATTGTCTGCAACGGAGAAATGCCAGAACGCGTTTTCTTTCTCCGCCTTGATGTGGATATTCGGCGGTGCGCCAAGCCTTCTGTACTTGATGGCGTTGTCGAGGAGATTGGTCATCAACCTCCTGAACATCGAGGGCACAACCAACACAGCGGGGAGCTTTGCCATGGTGATGGTCGGTTGCAACCTGTCCACGACCGGCTTCATATCCTCAAGGACGGTCGAGATTTCCTTCGCGCTGTCGCACGCCATAAGTTCCAACGGCTTTTCCGATACCTGCGAATAACTGAGCAGATCGTTGATCATCTGCTCCGCGCGCTTCGCGGCTCCTTCGATCACGCTGATGTATTCTGCGCACTCTTGCGTTAAATCGCCCGCTTCGCTTTTTAAGAGGGTGGCATAGCAACTCATGGTGCGGACCGGCTCTTTGAGATCGTGAGCCGCCGCGTGGGCGAATTTCTCAAGCTCGTCGTTTTTCCGCGCCAGTTGCGCCAAAAGCCGCTGCGCTTCGCGTGCGTGTTTTAGCTCGTTCTTGCGAACGACGTTAACGATGGAATAGCCGAGCAGAAAGACCAGAAAGACATAGATACAGACAAGCTCGGCCAGAAGGATGCGCTGTTGCCCAAGCTGCGTATCCAGGCGCTTCTCAAGGAATTCCCGTAAAATCCGCGTCGTGGTCCGCGTGAGCTCTTGGACGACCATTATAAGCGTCTTCGCTCCCTCGGGCTCCGACAGGACGTCTTGTGAAAGCTTGTTTTTGAGATCTTCGGCCAAAAGCTTGAGCGAAGCGCAACTCGCGCTTGGCGACGTGCATATCGCATTGACGGCATGATTAAGACGATAGGAGTGAAAGGGGAGGTCGTGATGCGACACCGGCGTATTGGCAGCCGGGCTTAAAATATGTTCCATATAGAGCAGCACGTCGCCGAACAGCAGCTTAGCGGCATAGTAGCTTGAAAGCTCGGGATCGAGAATGAGGTTGGAGTTATCCCCGATGTCCTGAAACTGCCTTCGGTACTCCAGATTTTCCTCGAACTTTTCGTTCTTTTGATTGCGCAAGGCTTCGTTAAAATAACGGATGGAAAGCCGCTCATAGGCGTCCACTCCTTGAAGCTCTTTTTGGGTGAACGCGATATTGACGTGGAGCGGGCCAAGCAGAGCATATCCTGCGAGCACATAAAGCGCCGTGAGAACGGCGACCAATCCAAAAATGCGTAGCGCTTGTTGCGGTTTTGGCCTAATCATTGGTATGTAAAGAATATCGCCTGAAGCTTCAAAGTAGGGTTTATTGTGGAAGATTACAATAAAATACTCGCCAAATTCGTTGGCCAGAAAATCAGGGAGCGCCGCAAAGCGCTGAGCCTTACGCAAGCCGAGCTTGCCGATCTTCTTGGCTTGTCCCACCAGCAGGTGCAACGCTACGAGAGCGGCGAAAATACGATTTCGATGGCGACTGTTTTGACGCTGTCGAAGGCGCTCAACGTGAAGCCCGAATATTTCTATGAGAACGCTCCGGGGGCCGGGGAGCCGGAGCGTCGCAGCGGCATTATGGTTCGGGAACCCAACCGTCCGATCCGCCTCCTTCTTGTGGAAGACGACTACAGCGAAGAACTTCTTTTCCGCAAAGCCGCCGAAAAAAGCCCCATGCCTGCGGAGATACGCGCGATTCAAAATCCTGAAAACGTGATGAGCTATTTGCAGAACGATCGTACGGAACTGCCTGATCTCATCATCCTTGATATTAATATGCCGCATCTCAACGGCATCGAGCTGCTTAAGCAAATCCGCCAAGACGCTCGGCTAAAAAATCTTCCGGTCGTCATGCTCACAAACAGCGTGCGCACAAAAGATATGCTGGAATCTTATGAAAGCTTTGCAAACGGCTTCATACAGAAGAATTCGGACCTGCTGAGATTTTTCGAGGACGTGGACTTGATTCTACGGTACTGGAGCCGCACTGTGGTGTTGCCAAGCGTCGCGCAAGCGTGACGCTGACTCTACTGAACGCTAATATGAGTATCCTCGCGGGCGGCAGGTTCGCAGGTTGCTTCCGCAAGAAGAACGCGTGCGTTCATGAGGCAGTCGCTCACGCCCTCCCACCCCATATAGAGGCACATGGCTCGAAGCACGGAGAGACTCTCGTCGATTTCCCGCGTGAGAAGTTCTTTTGCTTTCCGCTCGTCCACGCTTTCTGCGGGGAGGCTTCCAACGATTTTGTTTAGCTGTCCTAGCACTGAAACCTCGTTTGAAGGCAAAGAGGAATTTTACTTGATAAACATCAATTTGAGCGCAGGCAAAGACAAGGAGCTATCCCCCAAAAGGGGGATAATTCAAGGACAACCAGCGGTAACAATTCCAACGCCTTTTGCGCCCCCTGTTGCATGGGGGGCTTTATCCTCTAAGGCCGAATCAGCGAATTGCTCATGGCGACGGCAACTGCCTGCGTTTTGTTGCATACCTTAAGCTTTCGGCAGCAATGGTCGAGATGATTTTTTACCGTATCCTCGGAAATGGAGAGAATGGAAGAAATCTCCCATCGTGTTTTTCCCTGCGCGGTCCATGTCAGAATCTCTATCTCTCGTGGCGATAGCTTGAGATCGGTGGGCAGCGATTTGCCAGCGTGAAGGCTAAGGATTTTTTCGTGGGTGTAGGTGGC
>CAZLIG010000020.1:5067-9534 GCA_964559415.1 uncultured Rhodospirillaceae bacterium | reverse complement strand
GGCGATGAGATGAACGGAGTGCCGGGCGGAGCGGAAAAGCTTCAAAAACTCTTTGCCGCTCATATCGTTGGCAACGGAAAGTTTTCCTCTGGAATATGCCGGACCGTGAATGGGAACGCTAACGCCGACCGTAATCCCCATTTTTGCCGCATGATCGAAGATCATGCGCTGATGCTTGGTGAACTGAGGATTATGAGCGAGCAGGTCCCATGAAAATGGACGCGACGTATGCCTGATATTCGAGGGGATAATGTCGTCGGCAGAATATGTGTTTCCGAGGTGTTGGGGAAACGTAGAAAGGAACAAGGGCCGATGCATCCCGTGATCGGGCGAAAGGCACCAAAAACCGAAATGAGAAAAGCCGTCCCGTGCCAGATGTTTTTTCAACACCGCCGAGACGCCGTCGACTGTATCGCAGCCGTCGATATCACATATAAATCGATCAATCGTTTTGAACGGGTCCATGGTCCGTAATGTGCGACGATTACTAAACCGCAGGTTTATAGGCCGCTCAACCGAAAACCAAAAGGGCGCAAATATTAAAACGGTATTAGTTGCAGGTTATTCGTGCCTGAGCGCATCAATCGGGTTAAGCCGCGCTGCCCTTTTTGCCGGCATGTAGCCGAACAGCACCCCAATGAGCGCCGAAAAGGCGAAAGAAGCCAGATTTATTTGCGGATCAAAGACATAAGGAAGGTTCATCAGGGTGGCAAGCGCAATGGAAGCGCCTGTCGCAAGGACGATGCCGATGATCCCGCCCACGGCTGATAATGCGACCGCTTCAATCAGGAATTGGAGCAAAACTTCGCGCTCCAAAGCCCCAATTGCGAGCCTAATCCCTATCTCTCGCGTGCGTTCGGTCACGCTAACAAGCATGATATTCATAATGCCGATGCCGCCCACCAAAAGGCTAACTGCGGCCACAGCCCCAAGCAGAAGCGTAAGAATCTTCGTCGTTCCCGAAAGCGTTTGCGCGATTTCTTTGGTGTCGACCACGTTGAAGTTGTTTTCCTCGTTCTCGCCAAGATTTCGCCGCTGCCTCATAAGCTGTTCGATTTGGCTTTTAACTTTGTCTGTCTCCGCATTCTCCTTTGCCGAAACCATGATCATCCGGACATCTGTTTTTCCGGTGAGCCGCCGTTGAACAAGACGGAGAGGGGCAACGACGGTGTCGTCTTGATCGTTGCCCATCGATCCTTGTCCCTTGGCAACAAGGACGCCGACGACCTGGCAGCTAAACTTCTGAAGCCTCAAATCGCTTCCAATTGGATTTTGGCTTCCGAATAGTTCGCGCTTGACCCGATCTCCGATCACGCAGACTGCCTTTCCGCCACGTTCCTCGGATTCGCTAAAGGTCCTGCCGTCCGCAAGCTTCCAGTTGCCTGCGGTAAAATAATCGTTTGTGGTTCCGGTGACGCTGGTGTTCCAGTTTTTTGCGCCTGCAATGGCTGTTACGGATGACTGCACCGTCGGGGCCACAGCGGCAACGCCGGTGACTTGAAGCGCAATGGCTTCCGCATCGACGATCTTGAATGTTGGCGGGGTTGTTCCCGTGTGCATCCCCATCCGATGGCCGCCCATGACCATGATGAGGTTGCTTCCGAGGCTCGAAATCTGCGCGGAGACGGAAGCCGTAGCCCCATTTCCGAGCGTTACCATTGTGATGACTGCCGCGACGCCGATGACGATCCCGAGCATTGTCAGCGAAGACCTGACAAGGTTTCGCCTGATCTCGCGCAGCGCCAGCATGAAGGTGTTCCAAAGCATCAAACGGCCTCCTTGCTTGGGGCATCATCCGGCACCTTGCCGTCCTTGAAATGAATTGTCCGATGCGCATAGGCCGCCACATCCGGCTCGTGCGTGACCATCGCCACGGTAATCCCTCGCTCACGATTGAGGCGGGTAATCAATTCCATAATTTCATGGCTGCGCTCTGTATCGAGGTTTCCGGTTGGCTCGTCGGCAAGCAAAAGCATCGGCTTCGTTACAATCGCGCGCGCAATCGCCACGCGCTGTTGCTGTCCGCCCGAAAGTTCCGCCGATGTATGATGCTCCCACCCTGCAAGCCCCACTTCCGCCAGAGCCTCGCGCGCAAGCTTTGCGCGGGTTGCCGCATTTTCGCCGCGATAGAGCAGGGGAAGCTCGACATTCTCCTGAGCTGAGGTTCTTCGCAAAAGATTGAATCCCTGAAACACGAACCCGAGGTATCCGCGCCTTAATAGCGCCCTTTGGTCCCTGCCCAGACTTTCGACCGGAACGCCGCAAAAAAGATAGCTTCCTGTTGTCACGACATCGAGGCATCCGATGACGTTCATGGCAGTCGACTTGCCCGACCCGGATGGCCCCATGACGGCAACAAACTCCCCGCGCGCCACTTTGAAGTCGATGCCCTTCAAAGCCTGAAACGCAGCTTGGCCCTCGCCGTACGTCTTGGTGACATGGCGAAATTCAATCAACGGCGCTGAAGCGTTAAGGCTCATGGCTTTGCTTTTGACGTGTCGGTAATGAGGTCGTCGCCTGCTTTAAGCTCGCCGGAAACAACCTCGGTCTGACGGCCATCCGTCGCTCCGACTTTGATGGACACCGCCACGGGCTGCCCGTCCCGCAAAACCCACACTGTTTGCCCGCTTCCCTTGGCTACGACAGTGACGGCCTTGTTTCGCTTTTGCGTCATTGGCGGGCGCGGCATAAGCTTGGAAACCACGCTTGTTGAATTCCTGTTTCCTGAATCCGGGTTCTCGGGCATGAACCTGAGCGCCGCATTTGAAATCAGCAAAGCCTTCTCGCGTTTTAACGTGACAATGCTTGCCGTCGCCGTCATGCCGGGCCTGAGCGATAGATCGTCATTGGCAACCTGCAACACGCCTTGATACGTGACGACTCCGTTCGTCGTCTCCGAGCCATAGCGAACCCTGGTGATTTTGGCGGGGTACGTGCGGTCGGGATAGGCATCGACGGTAAACTCGGCCTCTTGTCCTTCGCGAACCTGCCCGACATCCGCCTCGTCGATCTCAACCTGCAACTCCATCTGCGTCAAAGTCTGCGCGAGCTTGAATAACACCGGCGCTTGCAATGATGCGGCCACCGTTTGTCCCGGCTCGACGCTGCGTAGCAGGACGATCCCATCGATTGGCGCGCGGATTTCGGCTTTCGAGAGGTTGGTCTGATCCGATCTTAATGTCGCCTCGGCTTGCGCAACTGCCGCCTCGGAGCTGGCCTCATTGGCAACGGCTTTATCGTGCGCCGCCTCTGCCGTGGTCAGCTCGCTCTTGGAAGGAATTTTACCGCCCGACATCTTCCACGCCTGTTGCAGCCGCTCATAGTTGATCCGCGCCTCTCTTGTCGAGGCCTTGTTCAGTTGCACCGTAGCCTGAGCCGATTTCAATGCAGCCTCGGACTTGGTGACCTGATCGTTAAGCTTGCTTGTATCGAGCCGCGCGAGAACCTGATCTTTTGTGACGGCATCGTTATCCTGAACAAGCACATCCTCGATGATGCCGGAAAGTTCGCTTCCCACCTCCACCTCGATGGTCGGCTGCAGATTGCCCGTCGCGGAAACCTTTACGACAAGGTCGCCCTCCGATGCAGCTTGGGTCACATACTTCACAGGCGCACTGCCGCCGGAACTCTGCAAAACAATGGCCCCCACGGCGAGCGCGAGGACGACCAGCGCCGCTATGACGAGTTGTTTGCGCGTGAGAAGGCGCTTCTTCTTGCTCTCCTTGTTCAATCCAAGGCTTGCCGCCACGTTCTCCGCAGAAATCTTGGTGTCGTCCATAAAGTCCTCACTTCGTTTCGAATTGCCTGTTCCATCCGCCGCCTACAGCCTTGTACAGGGCTATCCATGCTTGCGCCTGCTCTTGCATCGCGCCTACTTGCGTTTCTTCCGCTGAAAAGACGGAGCGCCGCACCTCTTCGAGGTCGAGCAAGCTTACGGAGCCGGCATTGTAGCTGGCCTCGGTAGCCGCGAGATAGTCTTGATAGCGGGCAACGGACTCTTTCGCCTGAATAAGCCTCTTGCTCACCGCGTCCAGCCGCGCCAGCGCATCCTCGACTTCCTTGACTGCCGAACGGACCGTCTCGCGATACGTGGCGGCAGCTTCGGTCACTGCGGCCCGTGTTCGATCTTCCTCCGCCTCAAGCGCGCCGCCGTTAAAGATAGGCAGCGATAGCTGAGGCCCAAACGACCATCCGGTAAAGCCTGTGGCCCCCGACGACTTGTTGACGCTGATCGCTCCTGCAAGCGAAAGACTCGGAAACCTTTCCGCTTCCGCGACACCAACGGCTGCCGTGGCCGCCGCCAGATTTCTTTCGGCCGTGGCGACATCGGGCCTTTGCTCAATAGCTTGGGCGGGCAGGGAGGTCACCTGAGCCGCGCGTGCTACCGGAACCCGCTCTCCCTTTGCGGAGAGTAGGCTCGATAGCTCGCCTGAGGGAATGCCTGTCAACTGAGCGATCAAATTGAAC